>NZ_JAWDJI010000013.1:0-12968 GCF_032465655.1 Paenibacillus sp. 3LSP
TTACCGACTCGTTCTGCTACAAACTGACCGCCTTTATGGGCTTTCGAAATTCAGGATAAGTATAGTTAACGTTGCGTTTTTATGAATCGTTTTTTATCAGTTATTTAGTCATTAAGTACTATTGGAATTATTTGTATCCTTTTGTATGATCGAAATGTAATATATTTCTTTTATTAATTAATATATGCAAAAATAGAATATAAAGCGGTTACAAGTTTGTGGCTCATATCCGGAGTGAGTCGCAAATTATAATACTAGGAGGTATCCAAATGATTCGTAGAAAGGTGTCTATTAAAGCTGCTTCACTTCTAGTTGCTTTAGCCGTATTCCTATCTACATTTCTCGCAGTTCTTCCAGCGAGTGCAGCCTCCAGAGGAGCATGGGCTCCTAATACTTCCTATGCCGTCAACGATACCGTAACTTATAACGGAAGTACTTATACTTGTATTCAAGCGCATACTTCCCTTGTTGGTTGGGAACCGCCAGTTGTTCCTGCTCTATGGTCGTTAAGCAGCGGCGGCGGTGGCGGCGGAGGAACTACACCATCCGATCCACCAACTAACCCGCCTACTACAGTAACTAAGCCAGCGGAGGTTCCAAGCCGCATCTGGACCTATGTCATGAATGCAGACAATGCCTATGGTAAAGGCGGGGATTTTGCCTTATTGCTCAGTGCCGTCATCAAGAAGGAAAGCTACTTTGGGGATGGATTGTCGGGCAGCCCTTCAGCCGGCGACGGATTGATGCAGGTTGAACCTAACACGCGGAATGCGTATTTGTCTCAATTTAGTGCAAAATATGGGCATGTCTATAATCACAGCAGTGAGCAGGATCAGGTATATATGGGTGCACTGATTTTGAATGAGAAGATTGTTCGATTCGGCAGCATCTACAGCGGCTTACTGCATTATAACGGGGGAGATTATTGGTATCCAGGAGCTACAGATTCCTATGGCCGCCCGATTCTGGCCGACCAATACGCTAATACCGTTTATGCTCAGTATAAGAGCTATGGCGGCAGATATTAAGGAGTAGAGGATCAGCAAGATTGCAAGATCCACCTCAACGTTAGGTTTGGGTGGGTCTTGCTTTTTTTATTCCCCATCGAGATTTTCAGGTACATTTTCCTAGGATGATGTTATTATTGATTTAATCAAATATTTTTTGTCGTAATTTGTAGATTGGAGTCGGTTTTGTTCATGAGAGGGATGCTCCGATTCAGTTCACGTAAAATTATCCTGTATATCGCTGCGGCCATTATGGTTGGTTTGGTGACATGCTATGCCGTCATCTCCGCCTCGAACTCCACAGAAATCCAAAGTGACAAGGGGACATTGGATTTATCCCAAGTTCAAGTGAGTGAGCGTCCGATAAAGCTACAAGGGGAATGGGAGTTTTATTGGCATGAGCTGCTGTCGCCTAATGACATACATGATCGCATAGCAAGCGATGGAAATCCGAACCGCTGGATCAACCTCCCGAACTCATGGCTAGGTTATCGGCTAGATGGTCAGCAGTTAAGCGGTACAGGCTTTGCAACCTTTCGGGTGATGATCCAGCTTAGCGAGCAGGATCGTCATGAGCGGCTTGCACTAAAGATGCCCTCGATATTTCACGCGTATAAATTGTGGGTGAACGGAGAACCGCTGGCCGAGGTGGGGGTCGTCGGTCAGGACAAGAGCAGCATGACACCGCGTCTGGCAACGAAGTTTGTGTACTTCCATCCGGAAAATAACACCGTAGAACTGGTGATCCAAGTTTCCAACTTCCATCATAAGCGGGGCGGCATCACCAAGTTTATCGAGTTGGGCGGCAGTGATGTGCTTACGGTTAGGACTCACCTGAAAATCGCGGGGGAGATCTTTATCACCGCAAGCCTGATGGTCATCGGACTTTATCATTTGTTGTTATTCATCTTGCGACGCAAAGACAGGGCGCCTCTGTTTTTCGGGCTGTTTGCCTTGTTGTTAGGCATCCGTTCCTTGTTGGTCGGTGAGCTCTTGCTTACTCAATTATGGCCGAATTTTCCATGGGAGATCCAGTTCAAAATCGAGTACCTGACGCTCTGCAGCAGCGGGTATATCATTACGCGGTACTATATTAGCATTTTTGCAAATTATGTGTCGCGTTGGTTTCGTCTTGGCTCGCGGATCGTAACGGGTCTGCTCTGCCTGATTGTTGTGGCAGCTCCTGCGATAATTTATACCCATGTATTGTCGGTAATCGGTGTGGTCGTTGTTCTACATATGCTGTATCTGATGGTTGGACTTGTCCAATCGGCAGTGCAGCGCAAGGAGGGAGCGCTGATCTTCCTGCTGGCTTCGATGGTTACTCTGGTTACGGTCATCAATGATTTTTTATATTTTAACGAATGGTCCTCCATCGGGAATACTTCTCCGCTGGGTCTCTTGATCTTTACGGTCGCACAGATGTTTTTGCTCTCCTCGAGATTTACGAAAACAGCCACGAACGAAGAAAGAATTGCCCGGGAATTACAGGAGGCGAACGACAAGCTGACGGAAATGAATATGAACTTGGAACAGACAGTCCAGGAACGAACCCATGCCTTATCTGTAGCTCATGATAATCTGCGAATTTCCTATGATCGGCTGCTTCTCTCCGAGCAGGGAAGGAAGAAGTTGCTGTCTTATATTACCCATGATCTGCGGTTACCGCTGTCCAGCATGCTAGGATATGTCGAAGCGGTGCAGGATGGGGTTAAGCCGGAACGCAACGAACAGTATTTGAGGTATATCCGGGATAACACGATTCGGGTGAACCGTATGATTGAGGAATTGTCCTATTTATCGCATTTGGAGACGGGACAAGTGATGTTCCAAATGGAGCCAATTCCTGTGGCTCAATTCCTGCGCCAGTTCTATGATCAATATGAGCTGGTTGTACGCGACACAGGGTTGGAGTTCGTATTGGATCTAGGGGATTCGGAAGATCCGGGGAGCGAGTCGTTAGTGGCCGAGATAGATATGCAAAGATTGGATCAGGCGTTATTTAATATCGTGTCGAATGCCATGAAGTTTACTGCGAGAGGCGGGGCCGTGCGGATTGCGTTAGCTGTGAACGAAGTGAAGGATCGCCGTTATGCCAATATTTGCGTAGAAGATACGGGAACCGGGATACCACCGGAACACCTCGAACATATCTTTGAACGCCATTACCGGTATGAACAACCTGGTGCCGAGAAGAGGGTAGAGGGCAGCGGGCTTGGGCTGGCGATTTGCCGGGAAATTGTACAAGTGCATGGCGGGACAGTAAGAGCGGAGAGTGACGGAAAGACGGGAGCGGCATTTTACATATCGATTCCTTGTATTCGTCGAGAAGAGGGGTGAGGGCGTGGTTCATACACATAAAATTTTGGTCGTCGATGATGATCCCAACATCTGCGAGATTGTACAGATATATTGCGAACGGGAAGGTTTTCGATGTGCCTGCAGCTATAGCGGGACGGAAGCGATGAAGTTACTAGTGACGTTCGAGCCGGATTTAATTCTACTGGATGTCTTGTTGGCGAATGAAAATGGGATCGCTTGGTGTATAAACGCACGTAACTACACGAATGCACCGATTGTGTTTCTGAGCAGCCGTGAGGATGACGAGGTGAAAATTGACGCCTTGTCCTATGGAGGCGACGATTATGTCACCAAACCGTTTAGCCCCGGAGTCCTTATGGCTAAAGTCAAGGCTCATCTTCGCAGGGCGTCGACAGGGAGAAAGGAACAACTGCTGGAGCTGCCAGGATTGACGCTTGATTTCTACGCTCAGTCCGTCATTTTGGGGAGGGAAACCATCTTTTTATCGAAAAAAGAGTTTGGTTTGCTATCCTTCATGGCGCAAAACGTGAATCGCGCCGTCAGTGTGGATGCGCTGTTTCAGGTGATCTGGGGAACGGATAGCTTGGAGGATACGCGGACGGTCGCTGTACACATCAGTAACTTACGCAAAAAAATTGAGGCTGACCCCGCCAATCCGGAGCGCATTGTGACGGTTCGTGGGATCGGGTATATGCTGGTTGCCCGGGGGGCGTAGTAAAAACAGCGGCGAAGGGATATTCCCTTGCGCCGCTTTTGAGTTTATAGGCTATCCAAATATTCGTCAATTGCAGCTTGGATATCTTGTTTAGAGGAGCCAGAGTATAATGGTACACTGGAACCGCCGCCTGGGGATCCACCGCCAGGGAAGCCGCCGCCAATATCACCAGGGTCGCCTCCAGGGAAGCCGCCGCCTGGGTAACCGCCGCCAATATCACCAGCACCGCCTCCAGACCCACCGCCTGCTCCTAGATATTTCGATTGAAGGTAGCTTATGATCCCCGCCAAGTTCTGATCGGTTACTCCTTTTAAACCAGCATTTTCAAAAGTTTGCTTGTCAGGTTCATTTCCGGTGCCGTATGCGAAGTAATTATTGATGGCATTGATTTTTATCGTTTCTGTAACAATTGTTTGAATTTCATTTAAGGTTTTCGGAAGTGCACTTGAAGGGTAATCATAGTCTTGCAATATCCCTTGGATGCCATATACATTCTCAGATGTAACTCCCGTAATCCCCGCATCCGCAAAGGTCGACTCATCAATTCCGGTCCAATCCCCGGATGCTGCTGCTTCATTAATCAAGTCTAGCGATGATTTGCTAGAAACAGTGACCGTGTATACGAAACTCGCAACCGAACTGTTTTTCAATCCCGACTTCACAGCGATCGCCTTGATCGTTGTGTTGTTTGTAATCGTAATTGGCCCTACATACATCGTGCTGGATGTCGTTGGTTCACTCCCATCCAACGTATAGTACACTGCAGCAGTAGCCGTTGCTGAAGTCAAAGTAACTTGCGTTCCCGAAGTCACCTCGCCGCCGGATGGAGATGCCGTTGGAGTCGCAACAGTAGATTGTACTGGCGGCTGAATAACTGGAGGGGAAGAGGAATCCGGTTGTGGACCAGAAGGCGAAGACGGCACGGTTTGTTGTTGTTTCTTTTCTTCTTCCTGTTTCTTTAGTTCCTCTTCCTTTTTCTTCTCTTCTTCTTCCTTCTTCTTCTGCTCTTCCTCTTGACTCTTTGCTTCTGTATATTGCTGCTGGGCTTCGTATGCGCCTAACACGAGCAGATCGCGTGTCGCATGAGATTGCCCGCCGAACTTCCCGTCGGCACCATTAGACATTAATTTAAGTTCAAGCGCTTTGGCGACATACCCCTTTGCCCATTTGGAAACGGTATCATCATCCACACCAGGTGTTGCCCTAGCATCGGCGTCTTTACCCAGCCCGCGAATCAGGAAAGTAGCTAACTGTTCCTTGGTAACCTTACCTGCCGGATCGTAGACACCATCCGCAACACCATCCGTAATCCCTGCGGCTTTTACTGCCTCTATAAATGGTACTGCATATCCATTTGCAGGATCATCCGCATTGACGTCAGAAAATGAGGATGTCTTAAGATCCTTATCTACTTTCAAATTGAAAATCAACGCGGCAACCTTAGCAAATTGCGCACGGTTCATCTCATCTTTGAGACCAAATGTGCGTTCACCCACGCCGTCGAAAATACCAGCGGAGATGAGTTCGTCAAATTTGGCTTTTGTGGCAGCATCCAGATCTTTCAGGTCCGAAAAATCGGCTGAAGTCTTCTCGGCAGCCGTTACGCTATCGGCAGAGTAAATGACGGAACCTACGCACAGCAGTACTCCCATCAAGAATCCGGCAACCTTATTGCCCATCGTTTGTCCCTCCTAGGAAGTGTGATAAATGTTATTGATCTTCCTACTTTATCATGATTCATTCGACAAATTTCGAAAGTTAAAGAAATCTTTAAAATTGTCGTGGAGGGACATGAGCTAAGGGGTTCTGATCGAATCACGCCTTCTTCGCGATCCAGACCGTCCAAGCGTCCTTTTCTTGAATGGGAAGCGGGGCAGCTTCGAGCTTACCCGTGATAAAAGAAACCAATGCTTGCAATTCTTCATCCGTAAGTTCATGCAAAATCGAGCGTCCGGTTCTTTGCATCAAGTCCTCACTTAACTCTTCCAAATGCGTATACTTGCGCCGGGTTTCCCAAAGTCTAGTACTATGAACGAGCTGGAGGCCTGCCGCTTCCAGTGCCTTACGCACCTGACCATCCTCATGTCTGCGGCCGACTTCTTTCTCCTTCAACGAAGGGAAACGCTCGAAAAAAAATCCTCGAAGATGATGTTCATCCCCAGGCAGCAGGCAATCTTCAGGCGTTCGATCCTGAACGATCAGCATTCCGCCGTCATCTAGCAGGCGAACGGCTTCTCTAAAGCATGGTTCCAAATCGTCTAGATGGTGAATTAGGGCTCTTTCCAAAACGACGTCGAACGCGTTGGAGGGAAGACCTGTTTGAGAAGCCTCACCTTGATGAAACGCGGCATGGGGGAGGTCCTTACAGTGATTTGCCGCAGCCTTCAGCATTTCCTCCGAGAAATCTACACCTACGACATGGGAAGCTCCCATTTGAATGAGCGCCTTCGTATAAATTCCGCCGCCGCATCCTATGTCGGCAACCCGTTTGTTGGATACATCAACAATCGAGCTGAGGAAAGAACTCCAAGATGCATCTGCCTCTCTTGTCGTATAAGTCAGTCGGTTGTTCGGGTCATGAAAATCGATAGGCATTTCGTTTCACCTCTCATCATCATTGTTTCACCAGATAAAACAAGGTTTCATTAATTATATTTTAATCCATATCGAGTGGATGCGAAAGGGGGGAGCATTCTATTGTGACAAAAAATCGCGGGATCCAAGCTGATCCAGCTTCAATCCCGCGATTTTTAGATGTAACCTTTAGAACTTCTCCGGAAACTGCTTCACAATGCCTTCTGTCAGGATATCCGCGATGAACCGGTAACCATCTTTTCATTGTGTATCTACTCCTCTGGGATTTGTGAATGTTATAACGATCTTAATATGAACGAGAAATCTCAACCTCATGCGCCCGGTATCTGGACTTCGCATGCATGATCACTTGAAGAAAATGGGGATGCTTAAGAGCGAGGCAGCCTTTATAATAGATTAGGTATTATAACGAGAGGATTTGAGGTTGAAGTGAACCGGAATTTTTGGCGTGATTTACCGCGACCTTTTTTTATACTTGCACCGATGGAAGATGTGACGCATGTGGTGTTTCGTCATGTCGTGAGTCAGGCGGGCAGTCCTGATGTCTTCTTCACGGAGTTTGCCAATACGGAGAGCTATTGTCACCCGGAAGGGAACCATAGCGTCCGCGGACGGTTGCTTTTTACGGAGGACGAGCAGCCGATGGTGGCGCATATTTGGGGCGATAAGCCGGAGTTTTTTGCCAAGATGAGTATGGGCATGGCGGAGCAAGGCTTCCAGGGGATCGATATCAATATGGGATGCCCGGTGCCGAATGTGGCGACGAATGGGAAGGGGAGCGGCTTAATTCTCCGACCCTCGGTGGCCGCTGAAGTGATCCAGGCCGCCAAAGCCGGGGGCTTGCCAGTAAGTGTGAAGACGCGACTGGGTTTCAACGAGGTGGAGGAATGGCGGGAGTGGTTAACCCATATTCTGAAGCAAGACATTGTTAATCTGTCGATCCACCTGCGCACCCGAGAAGAAATGAGCCAAGTTGCAGCCCACTGGGAGCTGATCCCGGAAATTAAGGCGCTGCGCGATCAAATCGCACCACAGACCCTGCTCACGATTAACGGCGATATTCCCGACCGACAAACCGGCTTGAAGCTGGCTGAGCAGTATGGGGTAGATGGAATTATGATTGGGAGAGGGATCTTTAAGAACCCGTTTGCCTTTGAAAAAGAGCCAAGAGAGCACAGCACGACCGAATATCTGGATCTGCTGCGGTTGCATTTGGATCTCCATGATCAGTATTCCAATCAATTGGAGGCGCGTCCGTTTAAGGCGCTGCAACGTTTCTTCAAGGTGTACGTCAAAGGATTCCGCGGGGCAAGTGAACTAAGAAATCAACTGATGAGCACCTCATCAACCGATGAAGTGCGGAAGATGCTGGACGAGTTTACTCAGCAAATGGCCAGCGAATAAAGTAAACATAAGCAAAACAGGTCAACTATGGGCAGAACGCCACCATAGTCGACCTGTTTTTGTATAACTGTGTATTTCCCTGATTTACTTATGCTCTGCAAATCTCCACCAAGCCACGGTTCCGGCGAAGCCCACGATCGCCGTGAGGACGAGAATGCTGTAGCTGATGAAGCCGATATCTACACCCTTCGTCAGAAGAACCGGAATAGTCCATGGGAAGTACGGGCCGAGGCCGAGCTGAACAACCGCATTGGATGCGATGATGATTACGAAGATCAGCCCAATCGGGGCGAGATACCCTTTCGTGATATTGGCGATTAAAGCACTGGTTGAGCTGACAGCCATAATAAGCACGGATGTAAGCATGAACGTCCCGAAGAACTGAAGGATGGAGGAACCGGAACTGCCATTCACCCCAATGAAAGATCCGGCGATCGTAATTAGGGCAAAAGTGAAAAGGGCGATCAATATATTCCAGATCGTAATCACGATGAATTTCGACAGCACGCTATACGATTTGGGAATAGGCTTTACGATCAAATCTTTAATGGTTTTATCGGTGTATTCTCGTCCAAACACCCATGCTGAGGTGAAGGAGAACCCAACCACCAGCAGCGAGGCGATGGAGTCAAAGATATCCGTATAGTACATGTCCCAAGAAACGCCGGGCTCCTTGAAGAGCCCAATCAATAAAGGCATGGCGATAAAGACGATAGCCACGACCCAAAATACGATAGACTTCCATACTTTAAGCAGCTCGTTATGAATAAATGAAAGTAACATCAAGCGTTCACCCCTGCTGTGCGAATTGTCCGTAAAAAGTAACTTTCCAGATTTTCAGTGACTACGCTGAGATGGGTTGGCGGTTGGCTTGCACGTACTAACAGGTCTGCCAGTTGTTCTGGATTCCCCAAGGCACGCTCTTCAGTCAGCTCCAGCCGTTCATCCTCAGTATCTTTGAACGTGTACCCATTCTCGGCGAGAATATGTCGAATGGCATCGATATCTCGTCCGCCCACAACCAGTTTCTTCTCCACCGAACGCTCCAGTTGATCGATATTCATGTTCTGGACAAGTTGCCCTTTGTGCATGATCGCCACACTGTCAACCAGCTTAGACAGCTCCTCCAAGAGATGGCTGGAGAGGAAGATCGTGACGCCCTCGTTACGGGAAAGGTCAAGTAACAGCTCCCGGATTTCCACGACACTGGCTGGATCCAGCCCGTTGACCGGCTCGTCCAATATCAAAACCTCTGGGTTATGAATCATCGCTTTTGCTAACCCTAGGCGTTGTCTGTTCCCTAGAGACAGGTTTTTGGCTTTCTTCTTACGGTGAATTTCTAAATCCAGCTTCTTAATGACGCGGTCAACGGCCCCTCGGTCGGAGATCCGGTGCATTCTTCGGGCGATCTCCAGATTTTCCACCACGGTAAGATCCGGATAATAAGAAGCTTCCTCCAAGTAACCAACGTGGCTCCAAAGCTTATAGTTACCGGAGTCCACCTTGCTGCCCAACATATAGATGCTGCCGGAGGTAGGCTTGAGCAGCGACAGGAGCATCTTAATTGTTGTTGTTTTGCCAGCTCCATTCAAACCGAGGAAGCCCATAATTTCCCCTCTGTGTACTTCAAGCGAAAGGTTGCGAACCGCATGAAAATCGCCGAAGCTCTTGCTGACATTATCCAATTGGATGGCGTTGGTGCCGCCTCTTCTTCCATTACTCATCTCTCTAACCACCCTTTACTTTAAAATTTAGAGAAAACACGATTTGGTGTTTCACCTGAGCACAGCTTGTACTTTAAACGACGAATCTCAACTGAACCTCAACCCAGGGCGCCGAGTTGTTGATTTTTGGTTTATTTTTGGGGAGTATATTCAGTAGAAAAAAGGGGGAGATCCTGTGTTTGATATCTTGGTGATCGAAGATGACGTCAATACGCAGCGACTGATCTGCGCCGTGCTTCAACGCGGGGGACAACATTCCGATCCTGATGGTGACTGCGGCCCATGATATCAAGTTTAAGCACAATGGCTTCCTTGTCGGAACCGATGATTATATGACTAAGCCCTTCGACGAGCAGGAACTGCTGTTCCGAATCAAAGCGCTGTTGCGTCGCGCACAGATCGCGAACGAGCGCAGGCTAGTTGTCGGGGAAACGGTATTGGATTACAACGCACTCACTGTGACAAGGGGAGATCAACAAATCTCTTTGCCGCAGAAGGAATTTTACCTTCTGTTTAAGCTGCTTAGTTATCCGAATAAAATTTTTACGCGATTGCAGCTGCTTGAGGAGATTTGGGGGCCGGATACGGAAACGGATGATCATACACTGAACGTTCATATCAACCGGCTGCGCGACAAATTTAGAAACAGTCCCGATTTTGAGATCGTGACGGTGCGCGGTTTGGGATACAAAGCGGTGAAGCGGGGATGAATTTGATCCAACAGTTTTTGCCGAAAAAAATCACCCTAGCCGTTACATTAGTCGCCTGGGTCTTTCTCGTCATGGTGCTGTCGATTACATCTGCTGGCTTGCTGGCCTTCTTGCTGAACCGCGCAGGCTGGATTGACCTGAATCAGCCGAATTCCTATCGCGGCATTTACGTCCTGATCTACATCAGCATTTTTATGGGCGTTGTCATTGCCGCGTTGTTAAGCAGACGATCCGTCAAGCCGATTCGCGATATGATGGAGGCTACCGCGAAGGTGGCCAAAGGGGATTTTTCAGCTCAGGCGACGGTGAAGGGGAGCGTCGTTTTTGAACTAGACGAGCTGGCCGTCAGTTTTAACAAGATGGTGCAGGAGTTAAAAGGAATCGAAACGCTGCGAAGCGACTTCGTGCGCAATTTCTCCCATGAGTTTAAGACGCCGATTGTCTCCATCAGCGGCTTCGCCAAATTGCTGAAGCAAGGAAATCTCAGCGAAGAAGACAAGCAGGATTATCTGGATCGCATCATTCAGGAATCCGAACGACTCGTGGAGCTGTCTACCAGCATTCTCAACTTGTCGAAGGTGGAGAACATTGAAATTTTGAGCGAAAAGACGAGCTATCGGCTGGATGAACAGATCCGACTTGCCGTTCTGATGCTGGAGCCAAAGTGGAACGCGAAATCGCTTCAGCTGGATATCACATTGGACGATGTCACGATTCACGGCAATAAAAACCTGCTTCAGCAAGTATGGATCTATCTTCTCGACAATGCGATCAAATTTACGGGCAGCGGCGGAAAGCTGAAAATCGCGCTTCAGCGGAGGGGACAGCAAGCGATCTTCCGGCTTGAAGATAATGGCCGAGGGATGGATGAAGAGACGATGCGGCGCATGTTTGATAAGTTTTACCAAGGCGATTCGTCCCGCTCCATGACAGGCAATGGATTGGGATTAACCATTGTTAAGCGCATTGTCGATTTGTGCGAGGGGACGATTGAGGTGGACAGTGAGCTTGGAGTGGGTTCGATTTTTACGGTTCGGCTGCCGCTGGGCAGGGTTCCCCAAACTAAAGGTCAATAAAAAATGACGCCCCACATCACTAGTCGAATTCAGGGTGAAGGGGCGTCTTCGTCTGTTCACTTGTCATTTCAGCAGCGGCAAAAAAATCTCATCCACGATCTCCTCAATGGTCTTCATAGAAACGGGTTCCAACGTAATTAGCAGTTCATGTCTCACAAGATCTACAGGCAGCCTGGTAATGCGCGGCGTAACCTTCTCCGGACGAATTTCCCCTCTTTCTATGGCTCGGTCCAAAATAACGGTCATCGTATTCGTTCTTCGAAGATTGAGAATATCGGAGAAAGGAATGTCAGATACTACGGACATCAGGCCGTGAATCGTTTTGGGGCCAATTTGATGCAGCATCTCATTTAACTCATTCAGCAAGAGGAGGACATCGCTGCGCAAATTCCCGGTATCCGGGACTGAAACCGTCGGCAAATGGTTCAGAGGGATTGCCCAAAGATGATGTCGCAAATCGTCCGCAGAAGCTGGACTTACTAGGTTTAACTCTGGTGTCTCCGGCGCTCGTGCTGATGATTTATGGACTTACGAAAGTCAGCTCGGAGCATGGTTTCTTTAAAAGTCCGGTTCTTGTCCCCCTCGCGATTGGACTGGTGTTCATGATCGTCTTCTGCTGGTATGGGCTCAGAAAATCCGATCATCCGATCGTCGACCTGCGGATCTTTAAGAGCACAACGTTCTCTGCATCTGCCTGTCTGTTGTTTATCTCAGGACTCTCTTCCTATGCCGGCATGCTGTTATTGCCGCTGTACTATCAACAGGTACGCGGTCACAGCGTGCTTGCTTCAGGGTTACTGTTGATTCCTCAAGGCCTCGGGATGTTAATGACTCGCTCCTTGGCAGGGAAGCTGACGGATACCATCGGCTCCCGATGGGTGGTTCTCGGCGGTACTATTCTGACGCTGCTTGGAACTTTACCTTTTGCCATGAGTTCAGCCGATACCAGTGAACTGATGCTGGCCATATCCCTGGTTGTCCGCGGCGGAGGACTTGGGGGCTTGATGCTTCCGATCATGGCCACCGCCTATGAGGGGTTATCGAAGGAATTGGTACCGCATGCCAGCAGTGCAACCCGGATCCTTCAACAAATTGGGGGTGCGTTTGGTGCTTCGGTCTTTGCTGTCATCTTGCAGAATCAAATCAACAGCCAACCCGTTCACGATGTCTCAACGCTGAACACAGCGTTTAACCATACCTTTATGTGGTCCGTTGTCTTCACGATTGTATCGCTTGTGTTTATCATCTTCTTGCCTCATAAGAAAAAGAATACTGTTCTTAAACCCAGCATCAACTGATGAGGTAAAACGGGTTTGAAATAGTCTTTCTTGAGGGGAATCCCTTGAGAAAGACTTTTTTTACATTATAGAATTTATAAAATTTCGGGGTGGGAGAGGCCTTCCGCCTCGTTTTTG
>NZ_JAWDJI010000014.1:0-27125 GCF_032465655.1 Paenibacillus sp. 3LSP
CAGTAATACGACACTGCCGATAAAGTTACCGCCCCGCCAGCCGCCGTTAGTTAAGTTCGCCAACCCTCCTAATATCAGAAACAAGGGCCAGTAAGTCGCGAACATTTCACCGATGCTGAAATCGGTCACTCCGAGCTGATTCAGAAGAAACACGCCCCCGATCCCGACCAGCACCATCCCTCCAATTAATCTTCCAAATAACCCATTTCTCATATCGTAACCTCCAATGGACTGCCTCTTACTAATGCCAGTTTACCTGAAGGATAAGGTGATGAACAGCGGCGCGGGATGGAAAGCTTGATCGGTCTCGAGACCGAGGAGAAAGGGAATATATGTAAAAAGCGCCCCTTATTGGGACGCTCTTTTCGCTCTATGCGATCATTATTGTTGTTTGTTCACTGGAGTCGTTGCATTGCGAGAAGCTTTCGCTTTCTGAGCAACGGTTGCTGTGCTTTCTTCAGCAAATTCCTCATTAAACTTCTCGTTCGGTGTTTTGTAACCTGGAGAAGCGGCTTTCTTTTGATTTGCCATGATTCTTCACCTCCCTCTCGCATACGCCAATTTTGTGGATTCGTCGGCGTTTTCGCAGCCCCCTAGTCGTGGGCCACGAACCTTATTATGCGAACTGGGAAGATGAATTATGCGAGCGAAAAGCGAAGGTGGGCGAAGCTCAAATCGCCTTATCCCAAAGGTTTTCGGGAATTTCCTTGTTCACTTCCATCGCTTTGCCAAGCTCCTTCAGCATCTCTTCGGTTAACTTACCGTCTCCTTTACGGACCACCTGGACCTCAACCTCTTTTTTGCCCCATTCCTTATAAACCTGCTTGATGGTGTCAAAATAAAGGTCGATTTTGTGCCCGCGGATTGCTGAGCCTTTATCAGCAACAACCCCGTAGCCATACCCCGGAATATAAAGGATCGTACCAATCGGAAAAATCTTTAAGTCGGCAGCAATCGTCGAGACGGTATCTTTGTCACGCCGCACCCGAACACCCGAATACGTAATGCCGTACTGCGGATGGTTGGGCTTCTTGCCGGTGGATTCATAGCCGGCGGTATAACCGGTTGCCAGTACTTTGACGGTTTCCACCGCTTTTTTCTTACGTTCAGGCTGAGCTTGTTGAGCCTGTTTATGTTCCGGGTTCATCATGATGCCCCGTTGATATTGGTATTGTCGTGTTGTTCTTACCGCTTGCAGTTGCTGCGATTGCTTCAGCTCCAGCCATTCTGCGTAATTCCGATATTGCTGGTTGGTGTATATGCTTTGCGGCTGGAAGCCCCCAGCCGGCAGATCCGCTGCCATCGTAAATACAAGCAATCCTGCAAGCAAACAGCGTGCACTAAACTTGTGCCAGAAATGAAATTGGCGCATGAGAAAACCTCCCCCTTATTCGAAAGGTTTTCCACATACGCCCAATTCTATACATCCTGGCTTTCCAGCACGATGCTCACGATCCGCTCTAAACTGCAAAAGTGCAGTTATTTTTGCTCAAATCCCGCACCTGGGGCCCTTTTGATGTAAAAATACAGTTTGTTCCCGCTCAAAACCTCCGGTTCTGTTAACCCCCCCATAACGAGACGAATTAAATCACGTGGTTCCGGATTTCTTCTTGCAGCTGAGCAATCACTTCTTCCACCGCTTTAGCGCCCAGGTCGCCTTGGCCGCGTTTGCGGACAGAGACGGTGCCGGCGCTTTGCTCGTTTTCGCCTACGACGAGCATGTATGGCAGCTTCTCTAGCTGAGCTTCGCGGATCTTATAGCCGAGCTTCTCGTTGCGCAGATCGCTTTCGGCGCGGATGCCGGCAGCCCGCAGTTTATCTTCAACCTGACGAGCATAAGCGTCAAAGTTGCTGGATACCGGAAGCACTTTCGCTTGAACCGGAGCCAGCCAGAGCGGCAGATTCCCTGCGAAGTTCTCCAGCAGGAAGGCCGTAAAGCGTTCCATCGTCCCGAGAATACCACGGTGCAGCACGACCGGACGATGCTTCTGACCGTCGTCACCCACGTATTCCAGCTCGAAACGTTCCGGCAGCAGGAAGTCAATTTGCACTGTCGACAGCGTCTCTTCCTTGCCCAGCGCCGTTTTGATCTGTACGTCCAGCTTCGGTCCGTAGAACGCGGCTTCGCCTTCCGCTTCGAAGAACGGCAAGCCGGCTTCTTCTACAACTTCGCGAAGCATCCGCTGCGCCGTATTCCACATTTCATCGTTTTGGTAGTATTTCTCCGTATCTTGAGGATCACGGTAAGACAGCCGGAACCGGTACTCGTGAATGCCAAAATCGTTGTACACCTGCTTGATCAGATCTAGAACGCGCTTAAACTCATCTTTGATTTGATCCAAACGGCAGAAAATATGGGCATCGTTCAGCGTCATCGAACGTACGCGATGCAAGCCGGTTAAAGCACCGGACATTTCATAGCGATGCTGCATCCCCAGCTCGGCGATACGGATCGGCAAGTCGCGGTAGCTGCGCATATCGCTCTTATACACCATCATGTGGTGCGGGCAGTTCATCGGACGAAGTACGAATTCCTCCGTATCAATCGCCATTTTCGGGAACATGTCTTCTTGATAATGCTCCCAGTGACCCGATGTTTTATACAAATCGACGTTCCCCAGCACCGGAGTGTATACATGCTGGTAACCCAGTCTTTCTTCAATATCAACGATATAACGTTCCAGCGTCCGGCGAACTGTCGCTCCCTTCGGCAGCCAGATCGGCAAGCCTTGACCAACCAGGTTGTTGAACGTGAAGATATTAAGTTCCTTACCCAGCTTGCGGTGGTCGCGTTTCTTCGCTTCCTCCAACATGTGCAGATGATGATCCAAATCTGCTTTCTTCATAAAGGCAGTGCCGTATACGCGCTGCAGCATTTTGTTTTTGCTATCGCCGCGCCAGTAAGCACCGGCCACGCTGAGCAGCTTAAACACTTTAATCTTCCCGGTCGAAGGCACGTGCGGCCCACGGCACAAGTCGAAAAATTCGCCTTGATCATAAATCGAAATGACGCTGTCTTCCGGCAAGTCGCGAATGAGCTCTAGCTTATACGGATCCCCGAGCTCGGTGTAAATCGCTAACGCTTCTTCACGGCTCACCTCACGACGAGTAATCGGCAGGTTTTCACCGATAATGCGTTCCATTTCTTTTTCAATCTTCTGCAGATCTTCTGGATTGAGCGGATGCTCCAGATCCATGTCATAGTAGAATCCGTCCTCGATCACCGGACCGACGCCCAGCTTCACTTCTTTGTTGCCGTACAGGCGTTTTACCGCCTGCGCCATCAAGTGCGCACAGCTGTGACGCATTATTTCCAGTCCGTCCTGGGAATCCGCCGTAATGATTTCCACTTTCGCGCCGTCAACCAGCTTCGTATTTAAATCGACAGCTTTACCATCGATCTTCCCGGCCAGCGCATTTTTACGCAACCCGCTGCTGATCGAAGCCGCCACATCCTCCAAACTGCTGCCTTCCGCATACTCCCGAACCGAACCGTCCGGCAAAACAACTGATACTGCCACCTTGATTTCCTCCCTAAAAATAGAATTGGTTACCGGAAGCGGACAAATTAAAAAACGCCCGTCCCGGAAAGGGACGAGCGTTATATACCCGTGGTTCCACCCTCATTCGGCCAATCCACAACACTCACCCGTGCATCACACTCGGATATGGCCCTTAATTCGGCATTCGTTAACGGGAATGAACCGGTATTCCTTACTTCACGAAGGTTCGGGAATACAGCTACAAAGGGGTAAACCAAAAGCGAATCCGAAGGGAATTCCAGCCAAGTTCCCTCTCTCTGCACCGTTCAAGCCTTCTGGCTCATGTCTTTGTCCACGCTATTTAAGGTAGTTCACTTAATGCAAGTAATTATAATGCGAACTTCCCCGTTCGTCAAGAAACGTCTTCATCATTATCCTTGATCTAGGCGCCGCGTCTCCTGATGGAATAGCTGGCAATGCGGACATAACAAGCAGATCTCCACCCGCTCGCCAAATATCCGCGAGATCGTCGTAATTACCTGGGCATCAGGTTCCTGAGTATGAATCAAGATCCGGTCCGGGGAGAGGGAGATCAAGGTGCTGACGATCACGTCCTCCATCTGCATCTCCTGATCGGCAATCCGCGCGATAACCCCGCCGGATGCCGGCACACGAATCGGCGTAAATTGCTCGTTCAGAATCGCAAATTCAGATTCCTGCTTATGCATCAAATGGACTAAAGGGGTCAAAGGCTCCTGGAAATACACAAAATACTGCAGCAGCCCAATAAATTCCTCATACTGCTTGTCGAGCAAAAACTCGTCTACGGCATAGTCTACAATTTCACGCAGCTTGTCCTCATAAGCCTTGAGGCGAAACCAGACGAACCCTTCTAGATGGAGCTGGGAAGAAGACTGCAAATACTCACGCAGTGCTTCTTGTACCAACGTTTTGCGTTGATCACGGGCACAGCCGGTAACCGCATCTTCGGCCAGAAGCCGGTTCACCATGTCATGCACCTGCTCCGCTTCCTCGCGGGATTCGAAGCTGTAATCCCGTCGCATAACTCTGGCGGCGGTCTCTGCTTCCTTCTCGCGGAGGATGTACTCTGCGATACCTTGCGACAAACAGTCAATCAGTTGTAGATCTCCAGCAGCTTGCTCCCCGCCGCTGGCTTCCGGGCATCCCATGAGCACCGCCTCCAGCATCCCGCCTGCGGCCGCTTGAAAGCGAAGCCGTACCTCACGGTTATGTAAGCTGCTGACGGCCTCCTGTAACCAAGCTTTGAACCGTTCCTCCGATTCGGCGGAACCGCAATTGACGCGTACAGTAAAAAAATCCATGAATCTGGCCCCCTTCCGCTTCCTTCTCCAAGTATATGGTGGGAAGGTAGCGGATATACGGGAACCGTTCATGGAATGAAAGGCAGTTCTGCCAGCAATATTTTAGAGTCGGATCAAGTTAGTTTTGCATAATGAAATCGCGTTCGACCGTCGTTTCTTCATCAAACACGCGCAAAATCTCATATTTTGTATTCCGTTGCGCCGGAACTTTGCCTGCGGAACGAATGATCGACAGGATCGATTCGATATTTACTTTATGGGTCGCACCGGCGGACGATACAACGTTCTCCTCAATCATCGTGCTGCCGAAGTCGTTACATCCGTATTGCAGCGACAATTTGCCGACTTCCGGACCCATCGTTACCCAAGAGGACTGCAGGTTTTTGATGTTATCCAACACAATCCGGCTGATTGCGACTGTCTTCAGATAGGATTCCGGCGTTTGCCGTTCGGCTTTCAGGTTCGTGTTGTCCGGCTGGAACGTCCATGGGATAAAGGCCAGGAATCCTTCGGACGGATACCCGTTCTGGATGCACTCATCCTGTGCTTCCCGCACACGCAGCAGATGCAGCGCCCGTTCTTCCATCGACTCGCCGAACCCGATCACCATCGTGGCGGTTGTGTTCATGCCGATTTTATGGGCCGTTTGCATCACGTCCATCCAGTCTCTCCAAGAGCCTTTCAAGCGGCTGATTTTACGACGTGTGCGGTCGTCCAAAATTTCAGCTCCGCCGCCCGGCAAGGAATCCAGACCTGCTGCATGAATCTCGCGCAAAACCTCTTCCAGCGAAAGCCCCTCGGAGACTTCCTTCATCTTCATGATTTCCGCAGGAGAGAACGAGTGCATGGTGATGTTCGGGAAGCGCTCCTTAATCGCCTTCAATAAGTTCGTATAATAGCTAAAAGGTAAATTCGGGTTAGTTCCGCCCTGCATCAGAATCTCAGTGCCGCCGACGTCTACCGTTTCCTGGATTTTCTGAAAAATCACTTCATCCGGAAGCACATACCCTTCCTCAGAGCCCGGCCGACGGTAAAAAGCGCAGAACCGGCAATATACGTCACAAATGTTCGTATAGTTAATGTTCCGCCCAATCACAAACGTGGTGATCGGTTCAGGATGCTTGCGCTCCATCAAAATGTTGGCGGTATGTCCGATCTTCTCCACTTCGTCGGATTCGAACAATCGGATTGTATCCTCCAAATCTAGGCGTCCGCCCTGCAGCGCTTTGTTTAATATATCGTCGATTGCAGTCATTTCACTGCCTCCTTAGAACAAATAAATGAATCCCAGGCGATACCTGAAAATTTAAAATGTTAATTCAATCGTAACACAGTCCGCCCAGGAAAAACAGCACCCAATCACGGCACAGACGCCAAAGGAGCAAGGGCACTTCATAGAAAAAAGCGAGAAAGGCCGCATAATGCGGCCTTTTAATTCGTTCACGAGCCTATTCAGCTGTTGGCAAGCGCCTGATCCAAATCGGCGAGCAAATCGTCGATGTCCTCCAGTCCGACGGAGAAACGCAGCAGCCCGTCGGTAATGCCCCGCTCGGCGCGAACCTCCGGCGGCATCGAAGCATGCGACATCATCGCCGGGTAGGAGAGAATACTCTCGACGGCACCCAGGCTGACCGCAACGAGCGGCAGCTTCACTTGATTCAGCAGCTTCTTGGCCCGCTCGCCCGACCCAACGTCGAAGGAGACCACCGCACCATACCCGGTGGATTGCTTCTCCTGAACCTCGCGGCCGGGGTGATTCGGCAGGCCGGGATAGTACACGGCTTCGATGTCGCTCCGCCGACTCAGCCAGTCGGCCAGCTTACGCGCGCTCACTTCGCTGTGCGCCATCCGCGCTCCCAGCGTCTTCATGCCGCGCATCAGCAGCCAGGAATCCTGCGCGCCGAGGACGGTACCAAGCCCGTTCTGCACATATTTCAGCTGACGGGCTATTTCTTCCGTCCGAGCTACCGCCAGACCGGCCAACACGTCACTGTGTCCGCCGAGGAATTTCGTTGCGCTGTGCAGCACGATATCGCTCCCCAGCTCAATCGGACGCTGGTAGTACGGCGTCATAAACGTATTATCCACGATGCTAAGCAACCCATGTTCCCGCGCCCACGTGGAGATTTCCGCGATATCGGTGATTTTTAACGTAGGATTGGACGGCGTTTCCATATAGACAGCTTTCGTGTTAGGTTTCAGAGCCGCCTTCACCAGTTCCGGCT
Source organism: Paenibacillus sp. 3LSP (assembly GCF_032465655.1). NCBI lineage: Bacteria > Bacillati > Bacillota > Bacilli > Caryophanales > Paenibacillaceae > Paenibacillus > Paenibacillus sp. 3LSP. The sequence goes on from NZ_JAWDJI010000014.1 coordinate 7,051, forward strand.
GGGTCATATCTACGAAGGTCGTTTCAATGTTCATCCGGGTCAAAATATTGGACAGCAGCCGATATGTCCCCCCGTACACATCTTCGGTCACGATAAGTTGATCGCCAGCCGAGAGCAGCATCAGCGTGGTGGAAATCGCGGCCATCCCGCTGGCAAACGCGAAGCCCTGGACCCCGCCTTCCAATACGGCAATGTAATCCTCCAGCGCCTGCCGAGTCGGATTCCCGGAACGACTGTAGTCGTGCTGCGGCGGATTAAAAATATCGTGATGATGGAACGTGGACGCCTGATAAATCGGTACGCTGGATGCGCCGGTAGCCTCGTCCACCTCACTGCCGAAGTGAATCAGTTTCGTTTCAAATTTGTTGTCCCGTTTCTCCTGCCCGCTCATACGCCTTGTCCCCCTTCAACTTCCTGCCGTGCCGCTTCCAGTGCATGACTCAGGTCCGCAATCAAATCCTCGACATGCTCGATGCCCACGGAGAACCGCAGCAACCGATCATCCACGCCTACCGCATTGCGGATTTCCTCTGGAATGTCGGCATGGGTCTGCACCGCAGGATAGGTCATCAGCGATTCGACGCCGCCAAGGCTTTCGGCAAATGCAATCAGATTGAGATTGCGTAACACCGGTTCAACGTACCGAGCATCCGTGACTTTGAAGGAGAAGATCCCCGTGTTGCCGCTCGACTGCTTCCGTTGCGTCGCATACCCTGGGTGATCCTCCAAGCCCGGGTGGAACACCTCGGCTACTTGAGGATGGGTCTGTAGGAATTTGGCGATTGCCAGCGCGTTGCTCTCGTGCCGCTCCATCCGCAGCGCCAGCGTCTTCATGCCGCGCATCAGCTGATACGAATCGGACGGGCTGAGCACCGCGCCTATCGAGTTGTGCAGAATCGCCATCTCCTGGGACAGCTCTTCGCCTTTGGTAATGATCAGGCCGGCCAAGACATCGTTATGGCCGCCTAAATATTTGGTTGCACTGTGAACTACAATGTCAGCACCAAGCTCAATCGGCCGCTGGAAATACGGCGTCATGAGCGTATTGTCCACGATCGTGAGCAGGCCGTGGGACCGTGCCCATGTCGATACCGCTTCAAGATCCGTAATCATCATCAGCGGATTGGTTGGCGTTTCAATAATAACGGCCTTCGTATTCTCTTGACGTACACGTTCAAGGGCATCCAAATCGTTGGTATCCACATAAGATGCGGTTACGCCAAATTTGGACATAATCCGCTCTAGCAAGCGATACGTGCCTCCGTAAAGGTCCAGCGATACGATGAGATGGTCGCCTTGCGAAAATAACGTAAATACCGTCTGCAACGCGGCCATCCCGGAGCTACAGGCAAACCCGGCATCGCCGGATTCCAGAGCCGCCGCTGCGTCTTCCAGCACTTTGCGGGTAGGGCTTTTCGTACGGATATAATCGAAGCCCGTGCTTTGCCCCAGGCGCGGATGCCGAAACGCCGTGGCTTGATATATCGGATAATTCACCGCGCCTGTGACCGGCTCTTCGACCGATCCGATTTGTGCCAATCTACTCTCGATGCGCCATTCCTTGTTTCTCTCCCCCACCTGCAATCCCTCCACTTTTAGATCTCATATACAAAGTCGGCCGTTTGATCGATATCGTACGGCGTTTCTTGATACACATAGTAGTTTAACCAATTGGAAAATAATAAGTTTGCATGGGCCCGCCACGAGGAACGCGGGGCGCGTGTCGGATCGTTATTCGGGAAATAGTTCACCGGCAGATCGATGTCCATGCCTTTCGCGATATCCCGGTCATACTCCCATTTCAACGAATCCGGATCGTATTCGGAATGCCCGGTTACGAAGATCTGCTTCCCGTCACGGGTGGCGACCAAGTAAATGCCGGCTTCCTCCGATTCCGCTAGAATCTGCAGCTCCGGCACCCGCTCAATGTCCGAACGTTCCACGTCCGTATGACGGGAGTGCGGGACTTGGAATACTTCATCAAATCCGCGCAGCAGCTTCACCTTCGGATCGTTGACTGTGTGGGAGAAGACCCCAAAGCATTTTTTCGCCAGGGGAACCTTACGAACACCATAGTGGTAATACAATCCGGCCTGAGAGGCCCAACAGATGTGCATGGTCGAAGTGACATGGGTTTTGGACCACTCGAAGATTTCCTTCAACTCTTCCCAGTAGTTCACTTCTTCAAAATCCAATTGCTCGACCGGTGCCCCTGTCACGATCATGCCGTCAAAGCGGCGATTGCGAATATCGCCAAACGTTTTGTAGAACATCTCCAGATGCTCTGCGGACGTATTTTTTGAGGTATGCGTGCTCGGATGAAGCAGAACGATCTCCACCTGAAGCGGCGTGTTCCCCAGCAAACGCAGGATTTGGGTCTCCGTCGTTTCCTTGGTAGGCATCAGGTTCAGAATCGCGATCCGCAGCGGGCGGATGTCCTGATGATAGGCACGGCTTTCATCCATGACAAAAATATTCTCGTTGGTCAACACGTCCTTGGCCGGTAAATGATCCGGGACTTTAATCGGCATGTGGTTTCACTCCTTTAATCGTAGCGTCATTCTCAACTCAACATCCGTTTCGAGGGGCCGTGTATACAAAAATGACCTCTCTCACGGGGAGAAAGGTCATTACGTATTCGGTATGCGCCTCTCTCATCTCTCAGAAGCCGCCCCGTATTCGATACGGACGGTTCTGCAAGAATTAGCACCGCTGCGATGGTTGTCATCGCCGGTTGCCGGGTATCATCGGGCTAGTCCCTCCACCTGCTCTTGATAAGATTTCGCTGTATTTAGTTAGGATCGGGGTCTGGGCCGTTGCCCGTACTCCCTGACATTCACTTTAAAGTATCGGATGGCATTCCGTCAAGAACTCTGCGAGAAAAATCACACGGTATTCATGGACCGCTTGGCTCCCGTGCACATAGTATACTTTTGGGTTGAAACATTTCATTCGCTGGCGTTATACTAGACAAGTGCCTTTGGGCCCAGACGGGCCTAGGGTTTGACGCATCAACATGTAACCTGATTATAGCGAGGTGAAACCGAGAATGGAAGGCGACCCGAGTCCGCAGAGGAATACCCAGGTCAAACAATTGCATAGGATACCGACCCGCTGGGTGCCTGCGGAACGTAGAGGGCACTTTCGTTTCCCGGTGTTTGCATAAACGCCTTTTTGATCGTTGCCGGGCGAACCCGCGGTTGGTCCCTTTCCTATGCTGCAACAAGAGCATCCCAGGCCTTCAGGCCCGGGGAAAGGGAGTGAGAGCTTATGAAAATCCGTCATGTTCTAGCCGGCGTATTTACCCCCGTTGAGGACGTGGAATTAACAACCACCCCTCCGGAAGAAGGCTTCTATTGGATCGACGCGGGGGTGGATGACCTTGCCCTGCTGCAGCCTTTATTTTCGCTGCACGATCTGGCTGTGGAGGACTGCTTAAGCGAAGAAGAGCAACGGCCAAAGATTGAAACCTACGACAACCACTATTTCATCGTTGTAAATAGCATTCGGTATGATGACGAGGAAATTTTCCTGCGTGCATTGAACATTTTCTTGGGACGGCATTATATCATTACAGTTACTAAACAGAAGATCAACGAACTTCGTGCGGTGAAGCCGATCCTGTGGGAGCAGGAGGTCAGCGAGCCCGACCGATTCCTGTACCTGCTGGTCGACCTGGTGGTTGATAACTACTTCACCGTCGGCGACCGGATCGAAGTGAAGATCGAGAAGCTGGAAGAAGACATTCTGATGCATACCAAACGTTCGCACCTGAACGAAATCATCGGGCTGCGAAGTGAAATTTTGTGGCTGAAGAAAGTGCTGGGGCCGCAGAAGGAAGTCATCAATATTTTGAACAAGAAAGACCTTCGTCTAATCGACGACCAGCTGCAAAAATACTTCAGCGACATCTACGAAAACGCCGTGAAGATCTCCGAGAACTTCGACACGTTCCGCGAGCTCGTCGGCAACTTACGCGAGGCCTACCAGGCCGCCATCGCCAACCGCGCCAACGAAATCATGCGCGTGTTCACCGCGATTACGACGATTTTCATCCCGCTGACACTGATCACCGGGATCTACGGGATGAACTTCGACAATATGCCGGAGCTGCATTCGCGATACGGCTATTTTATCGTCCTTGGCATTATGGGCGTGCTTGGTTTAGGGATGTACTTCATCTTCCGGAAGAGAGATTGGATATAAACAGTAAGGCCAACACGGGCTGAGGTCCGCGTTGGCCTTTTGGGTTGGGCGAGACGTATGCATTAGTCTCTTGTTGGACGTGCGCCTAAATCATCCCGACTGATCTTTTGAATTAGGCGAGTCGAGCGTGACTGCAAAAGTGCAGTTATTTTGCCGCGATTCCCCCCTAAATCGGCTCTTAACTGCAAAAGTGCAGTCTTTTTTCGATAAATGGGCTGCTTTCCACAAAATCTTCCGAAATGAAATGCACTTTTACAGTTAAAATGCATTTTTGCGGCATTTTCGACCGGATGAACTGCACTTTTGCAGTTCATCCGGCCGGTGGCGGCGGTTCGAACAACTCCGTTCACCCCTTGCCCCTTACGGAACTCCCCACACTTACCTTACAGCCCAACCTTGGCCAAACTTCATCACCCCGCATGCCGGGCGCTCTCGCGCCGACGGCGGTACCTGATGCGGATCAGGCGCAGTCGCTCGTACAACGTATCCAGGTTGCCATTGCCGCCTTCACTGGCTTCGGGACCGTACACCTTTTGCAGCACCGGCTTCAGAAGCGTGTCCCCCAGCTCTTCGTAAGCTTGCCATACGGCCTGTTGTTCTTCTTCGGGCATGGCCTCCAGTTCGGCGCTCACCAAGTCATCGGTGTTGTAGCCCTCCTTCTCCAAGCTCTCCAGCAGCTCCACCGCATCTCGCCGCTCAATGCCCGCTCGGGTGCAAATATCTTCGACCTTCTCCCCTGCAGCCAGGGCTTCAAGCGCTGCGCGACGGACGTTAAATTTCTCCATTTCCGCCCGATATTTTACTTCCTTCTGCTTATACAACCAGGAACGGAACACCTCGTCATCGATTTCTTGGTCGACCCAATCCAGCGGGAACCCGCGCTTCCGCTCGGCCGCCCGGGTGATTTCCAACAGCTCAGCGCCGTATTCGCCAGCCTTGTTCTCCCCAACACCTGGCAGTTGCAACAGTTCCTCCACCGTCTGCGGCAGGAATACGCTGATCATACGCAGCAACCGATTGCTGGCGATTAAATAAGGCGCCTTGCGCTCAGACGAAGCCTTTCTCCGACGCCAAGCCGTCAACTCGTTGTATACCGGTTCATTGCTGTTTAACTCGCTATAACAGAACAGCTTCTGCGCCGCCATCCCCCGTCCGGTTAACGTTTCCTTCTCGTCCCAGATGCCTTCCATGATGGGGCGAAACCCTTCGCCGAGCTTGGCGGCCAATCGATGGCGGTAAACATGTAGCATCTCCGACCATGAAGCCCCTTCATACCAAAGGTCCTCCTGCTCGTCATCCGCGGTCACCTCATTCCAGCCCATCCGCCAAATCCCGTCCTCTTCTCCAATCCACACCTGGGCCCCTTGAATCATAGCCCCGCCGTCCTTCTTCTCCAGACTGTTCAAAAAAACAATCCGCATCAACCTGTCCCTCCTATAATATATTTTTCAGCTACGAAGGAGGCATTTCATCATTTCGTGCGCAACACAAAAAAGCACCTCTTCTGCGAAATTCGCAAAAGAGGTGCTTCCTCCAAACGTAACCTGTTATCCCTAATAATACCATAACAAACTAAGCTGTCAATGGATCAGATTCATTTTCCCATTGTCTTCCGTTTTCCAGTATAATAACTAGAGACAATCCGAAAAAAGGGAGGCATTACAGAATGAGCGACCCGCATCAAGAGCTTGATTTCCTGTCCGACAGCACCGAAAATACTTCGACCCGGTTCGTCACGTTCATCGGCGGATCGCTGAAGCGCTATGACCTGGCGGTCACCACAACCAATCGTTTCTATGGGAAGAAGCTGGTCACCGACCTGCACAATGGGCGCACGGCCATTCTTGGCACCGACGACCTGGAGGAGGAAGGGTACCTCGAACATATTTATAACCTGAGCGAGGAGGAAGGCACTGAACTGCGTACCTTTCTCTATCAGGTATTAGGTGAACCATACTTCACGGATTAATAGGGTCCGCTAGCGGACTGTCAAACGACACCCAACATGGCACTGATGCTGGCCATCTCCAGCTCTTCAAACTTGGCGACCACCTGCGCCGGGTTCAGCTCGAACCGACAGGTTTCCACATCGCATTCCAGCTCAATGTCACAGCGGATCTTGGCCAGCTGCCGCGAGAGATGCAGCATGTCGAGGTCCGCTTCAATTTTGGCACGGACTGATTTGGACAACTGGTCCAGATTGGCCAGGATACCCTCCACGGAGCCGTGCTCTTGCACGAGCTTCAGGGCCGTTTTCTCGCCAATGCCGCGCACGCCCGGATAGTTGTCGCTCGTATCCCCCATCAAGCCCTTCAGGTCTACGATCTGTTCGGGTCTTAGTTGCTTCTCTTCCATCAAGGCCTCCGGCGTATACACCATGTAGTTGCCGTGGCCTTTTTTCATAATGATCACGCTGGTCCGCTCGCTCACCAGTTGCAGCATATCGTGATCCCCCGTCAACACCAGCACGTCCATCTCTTGCCCAAAGCGCGCTGCCAATGTTCCGATGCAATCGTCCGCCTCATACCCCGGTGAGCTGATGTTCGGGATCCCTAAGCTGTCCATCACCTCGCGGATCATGGAGAATTGCGGGATCAGATCCTCCGGCGCGTCCGCACGATTGCCTTTGTACTCGGCAAACTGCTCCGTCCGGAACGTCGTGCTCCCTAAATCCCAACAGCAGGCGATATGCGTCGGACCAAACTTCTGCACCGCGTCCCAAAAATAACGCATAAACCCGTACACCGCATTGGTCGGAACACCCGCTTTCGTCCGCCGGATATACCCGGTTGCCGCTGAAGCGTAATAGGCGCGGAACATTAACGCCATTCCGTCCACCAGCAGAATGGTTTTTTCACTCCTTTGCACTAAATCCACGATTCACTCAAGCCACCCTTCTCGTTAAATTGACTTACCCCAAGCCTGTTCGTAGGCTTCTTCCTTGTAACCGACAGTTACCGTCTTCCCATCCGTCACGATCGGGCGCTTGATCAGCATGCCGTTCGAGGACAGCAACTGAAGCTGCTCCTCCCGGGACATCTGTGCCAGCTTATCCTTTAAGCCCATTGATTTATAAACCTCACCGCTCGTATTAAAAAACTTCTTCAATTCCAGCCCGCTGAGTTCCACCAGCTTATCTAGTTCAGCAGCACTCGGCGGCGTTTCCTTGATATGATGCAGCTCCAGTTCATGCCCTTTGGCCTGCAACGATTTAATTGCATTGCGGCATGTCCCGCATTGCGGATAATGATAAACCTTCAATTTGCTCATGTGCTTTATTCCTCCTTACCACTTTCACGAAAACTCGCCCCACGCAGCAACTCCTCCAGATTCCTCATGTCCTCCGGAAGCTCTGATCTAAAAGTCAGTGCTTCGCCGGTAAGCGGATGACGGAAGCCCAGCTCAGAGGCATGAAGCGCCTGCCGCCCGATCGCCGCATCCAGGCGGGCGATTCGTTCGCGCGCAGGTGCCGGCAACTGTTCCAGTCCCGGCATACCGTAGAACTTGTCGCCGATCAGCGGGTGGCCGATCGACGTCATGTGCACGCGGATCTGATGCGTTCGTCCTGTACCGAGACGCAGCTCAACCCGAGCCCCGTCGCCGTAGGCTTCCGTGACCTTATAATCGGTCAGCGCGGGATAGCCCGACGGGGTGATGATCCGGCGGTGGGGTTCGGCAGGGTCACGGTCGATCGGACCGGTGATCGTTCCTTCCGGCACCGCCGGGCAGCCATGCACCAGCGCCGTATACTTCTTGGTCACCTCACCGGCAATCAGCTGCTCGGAAATATGCTGGTGCACGTAGGCATTTTTGGCGATGGCGATCAAGCCGCTCGTCTCCTGGTCCAGCCGGTGCACGGGGCGGAAGCGGAATTTCTCGCCTTTCTCCTGCCAATAATACACGACGCCGTTGGCCAGCGTCCCTGTGTAGTGACCATGCGTCGGATGCACGATCAATCCCGCCGCTTTATTGACGATCAGCAGCGCTTCATCCTCGTAGACGATATCAAACGGTATCGGCTCCGGCAGGATGTCGGTTGACGTTTCCTTTTCCAGCGAGACGCTCACCGTATCACCGGCCTTCACCGGGACGCTGATATAGACCCGCTCCCCGTTCAGCATCACCCCGCGCTCGGTCAGCTTAATCCGCGACAGCAGCTTGCGGGAGATGCCCATTCGGCGCTGGAGCACGCTTTTGACCGTCCAGCCGTCCTCCGTTGCCGATACTTGATATTCAATCGGATCATAATATTCAGAACTCACTTCTTGCCAAACACCTTCCCGCTTCGCACGTATTCAATATCTGCCACCTGCTGGCGATGATTTACCATACGAGCCGCTGCGAAGAAATAATCCGACAATCGGTTCAGATAGATCAGCACTTCGGCATTAATCTCTTTAACCTGGCTCAACGTAACGACGCGGCGTTCGGCGCGCCGGCATACGGTCCGGCAGACATGCAGGGCCGAAGCCAACGGGGTTCCCCCAGGCAAAATAAATTTCTCCAGCGGCGGATTGTCCGCTTCATAACGATCAATCCAGGTTTCAAGCCGCTGTGCGAGCTTTGGCGTCACCTTGTAGCGGCTCTCCGACAGCTTGACGTAAGCAAGATCGGAACCGCAATCAAACAGCTCCTGCTGAATCTCCAGCAGTTGCTTACGAAGATCGCTAAACGTCACCTCATCCGATAAACTGACCGCTTGTCCCACAAAACTGTTCAGTTCATCGATCGAACCGTAGGCTTCAACCTGGGCATCATCTTTTGTTACTCTGCCGCCGATGACCGTGGTTTGCCCTTGGTCGCCGGAACGCGTATAGATCGACATTTGCATTTCCTCCCCGTGACATACTCTCGTATCATCTTACCATAAATCCCAGCTCGGCTGGTCATGCAACTGCTGGAACCGCAAAAAGGAGACCCGCAAAGCGGATCTCCTTCACACTTCAAAAGTTCAAAGTTCGTTAACGTCGAATAGATTTCGGAGTCGTTCTCATTGTTTTCATAAATTCATTAATTTTCAGGTCCAATAAGCTGCTGATTTCAATCACGATGTCCGAAGTAAAGGATTTTTCTTGCAGAAATAGCCGTTCCATCTTGCTGCGAAGCAAGTGAATTTCATCCTCCAGCGTTACGGCTTGCGGTGAATGCGGCCGTTCCTCTTGATCCATCCACGGGCTCATGACGCGGCCATCAGCACATAAAGCATTATTGTAAGGCATGTTGTACTCACCGCGCAAAAGAAATCCCTCCCTGAGAAATTAAAACCTTCTTCCAAAATCGAATTATACCATGTCCATTAAAATTAAAGCAATTAGAAAATGAAAGAATTGTTAATTAACCCCATTAACTCCAACTTCTCAGGCAGGGGCCTGATGGGATTCGTAAAATCAGCCTTGCTTCAATTTACGGACGAACTGCTCCATTCGATTTAACGCTTCGTTGAGTTGATTTACTCCTGTCGCATAGGAGCAACGCAAGAACCCTTCCCCGCCTGCGCCAAAAACATTGCCCGGAACTGCCGCCACCTTCGCCTCGAGCAGAAGGCGTTGAGCAAATTCCTCGGAGCTAAGTCCAGTGGACGCGATGCTAGGGAACGCATAGAACGCCCCTTGCGGCTCGTGACATTCCAGCCCGATGTCGCGCAACCCCTGAACGATCAGGCGGCGGCGCTGATTGTAGGATTCGACCATCTGGTCTTTCTCCTCCAGCCCGTTCTTCAGCGCTTCAAGTGCAGCCACTTGCCCCATCACCGGAGCGCACATCACCGTATATTGGTGAATTTTCAGCATGGCATAGATCAAGTCCGGGTGTCCGCATGCATAACCCATCCGCCAGCCGGTCATCGCAAATGCTTTAGAAAACCCGTTCACCAGAATCGTCCGGTCCTTCATGCCCGGGATTGAAGCAAAGCTAACGTGCTTCTGCCCATAGGTGAGCTCCGCATAAATCTCGTCGGAAATAACGATAAGATCGTTCTCCTCAACGATTTTTGCAATCGGCAGCCAATCTTCGTACGTCATGATGCCGCCCGTCGGATTGCTCGGATAATTTAAGATCAGAACTTTGGATTTAGGTGTGATCTTCGCCTTCAAGTCTTCAGCCTGGAGCTTAAAATCGTGCTTGGCATAAGTCTCAATTTCGACCGGCACCCCTCCCCCGATCATCGTAATCGGCGAGTAGGAGATATAGCAAGGCACCGGGACGAGAATCTCATCGCCCGGTTCGATTAACGCCCGCAGCGCCAGATCAATCGCCTCACTGCCGCCCACAGTGACGAGGATTTCGTCTTTCGGGTCGTATTTCACCTGATAACCCGTGTACAAATACTCAGCGATCGCTTCCCGAAGCTCAGGCGTTCCCGCATTGGACGTGTAGCTCGTATACCCGCGCTCCAGAGAGTAAACACAAGCTTCCCGGACATGCCATGGGGTGATAAAATCCGGTTCGCCTACGCCTAACGTGATAATATCCTTGCTCCCGCTGGCCAGATCGAAGAAGCGGCGAATACCGGAGGGTTGAATCTCGCGGACCCGCGGAGCCAAATACGATGTCATCGTTTTACTCGATTGCTCAGCACGCTGTGATTGAATACTCATAACATTACTTCCTTTACGGAGATATCAACAAACGGCGGTCTTCTTCGGGATCTTCGAAGATGATGCCGTCTTGCTTGTATTTTTTCAGAATAAAATGGGTCTTCGTCGACAACACCGACTCCAAGGTGGACAATTTGTCAGAGACAAAGCTCGCCACTTCCTTCAAGTTGCGGCCTTCAACTTCCACCAGCAGGTCATATGCGCCGGACATCAAAAATACCGATTTGACTTGGGGAAACAGGTATACCCGCTCCGCGATGGTATCGAAGCCGCGTCCCCGTTCAGGTGTAATTTGCACTTCGATTAACGCCGTCACCTTCTCGTCTTCCAGTGCACTGGAATTTACCACGGTTGCGTATTTGACGATGACGTGGTCTTCTTCCAATTCACGGATCGCTTGCGCCACTTCCTCCGCCGTTGAGCCGACGAGCGTCGCCAGTAAGTTTGCATCCCGGCGGGCGTCCTCTTTGAGGAGGTCCAGCAGTTTGAGCTTCAATTCGCTTAGTTGTTTCATCCCTCATCCTCCAGCGATGCCCCGCAGCCCTTCAATTGAGCGGTCTGCAGAACAAATTTAATACTTATATTACATGAATTTTGGGCGTCTGCATAGAAAAACCGTCCACTCCAAGTAAGGTTTTGGATTGGACGGTTAGGCTTTTAAATCGAATACGGCGGAAGTACATTCGGTTGATGCGCTTCCACGTTCGCCTGATGGGCATGAGGTGTCCACCGAGAAGTCCGCTGTTCTGTGAACTGTCGCAGCTCCTGCTTGGTTTTCTCCGCATCTTGCAGCTTCTTGTCCAACAATTGACGCGGTGCCGGTGCCGGCGCGGAGTAGATGCCTTGGTGCTTCATCAGCTCATACAGTGTTCCCTGCAATCGCAAGGTGCTGTTGGTCAACTCCGTAAACATCTGTCGAACAGCTGGGCAGGACGACTCCGTCGTTGCGGTCGTATATTCTCGTACGGTGCGGCGCAAATCAGCTAAAATCGATTTTAACAAATCGTTCTGGGGTAAGAGACCCTGGATGTCCGTATGATTCATCGGGATATTCCTCCTTGAAAGCAAATTAATTCGGGGCTGAAGAAGGAGCCGCCATTTGATGTTGGCGCAACGCATCCGTTAACAGATGCAGATGATGCTCATGGGCACGGATGTGCTCCAGCATCGCCTGTTCGATTTCAAAGTTTTGCGAGACGGCGGCCGCCGCGGCGCAAAGCTTCGTGAGCATCTCCTCGTTGGAAATGGAGTCGGCGATATAATCCAGTTCTTTCAACGACAATGGCTGCATTTGTGAGTAAAACATCAACATTCCCTCCTGATGGATGATCCTTCAAATCCTGCTGATCCCTTCTTATTCTTTTGATCCTTCTTACGGTAGTATGCCCCGCTCTAGGTACGATATGTTCGCCGTACAGGTTTTCGCCGTTTTTAGTTCTCCGCAGTTGGATATAATGATGGAATCCCCTAATCTTATATAATTCCCATGTTCGAAAGGATGAACTGGTCTTCATGAAACTACATACCGGCAAGCTTTATTGGCCTTCAACATTGCCGGATGCCCCCACCTATCCTGCGTTAAGTCAGGAACTTCAGTGCGAAGTCTTGGTTGTGGGCGGGGGCTTGGGCGGAGTGTTATCCGCCTACCTGCTGGCGGAGCGGGGAGTCGATACGGTATTGGTGGAACGGGATCAAATCGCCGGCGGAAGCACACTGGCCAGCACCGGGCTGCTGCAATATGCCAGCGACAAACCCCTCACCTCGATGATCCATACCTTCGGCGAGGAACCTGCCGTTCATTTCTATCGCCTTAGCCGCAATGCGTTGGAACGGTTAAAGCAAATCGCCTCTAAACTGGACGGTTCGGCACGATTTACGGAGCGCAGCACGATATACTTGGCCAGCTCCGAACAAGACGTGGACGCGCTGCAGGAGGAATGCGGACGACTTCAGCGTTTGGGGTTCCCTGCGGTCTGGTGGTCCGCTGGCGATATCGCAGACCGCTTTCCTTTCCAAGCCCCCGGGGCGATCTACACGAAGGGCGATGCGGAGATGAACCCGTACACCTTCGTGCACGGTATATTGCGGGAGGCAGCGCGACAAGGCGTACGCATCTTTGAGCATAGCCCGATGCATGGCAGCCAGCGCGACGAAGGCGGACGGATTCGCTGTCGCTGCGGCGACGGGACAGTAACCGCCCAGCATGTGATCTGGGCCACCGGCTACGAAGCACAGCAGTTCAAGAAGGAGAGCGGTGCTCATTTCCGAGCCTCCTACGTCATCGTCACCGAGCCGGTTGCCTCCTTGAACAGCTGGTACGAAAAAAGCCTCATCTGGGAGACAGCAAGGCCTTATCTATATATGAGAACAACGCCGGATGGACGGATTATCGCCGGCGGGCTGGACGAGGTGCTTTCCAGCGGAGAGCTGCCTGCGGGCCGAGAGATCCGACAAAGCGAGCGGCTGCTGGAAGAAATTCACAAACGGTTTCCGGATCAGGATCACCTGTCCGTCAGCTATGCTTGGGGAGCCGTGTTTGGAGAATCCCGGGACGGCCTCCCCTTTATTGGACCGCATCCTAACTTTCCCGGGTTTTATTTTCTGGAGGGGTATGGCGGAAACGGGACTGTGTGCAGCATGATCGGGGCGGAGATGATCGTGGATCAGCTGACCGGTACGCGTCGGGAGGACATGGCCATTTTTTCGCTCACGCGAACTACCAAGCCCGTGCCCACACCACCGAAATAGAGCCATCAGGCGGCTTTGGCCGCCCCTCGCTTCAACAGCCGGCGCAGGGCCAGCCAGCTCAGCACCGGAGCCCCCCCCAAGGCGAACATCAGCCAGGTGATCGTGGGCATGCGCGGAATGATGGAATAGACCGCGATGAACAACAGCGTTCCGCCCAATCGCCCTACGGTAATGCTAAGCTCGCGAAGGACAATCAGCTCCACCCGCTGCTCCACGCTTTCCGGACTGTTGCCAATCAAGTCGAAAACCGAAGAGATGACAGGTATCAAGTAAAGCGGCAAAAACAAGGACGTCCCCACCCCCATCACCATCAGGGTGACGTAATTGACCTTCCAGAGCAACGGAAGGATCACCGCCGTGATCAGCAAAGCTCCAACCAGCATCCCGTAGTAGCGTGCTGGGATTTTCAGCCATTTCCCCACCGCCCAGAAGCTGACGAGGGAGACAAGGGACGTGATCAGCGAAAACTGTCCGATCCGCCACTCCGCCGATGTGCTGATGAAGATCAGCAGATTGATCAGGAACGAAAAGACGCCTTCACGCAGTCCATGCGCAGCCGAAGCGGGCGCCGCCTGGCGCCACGGACTTCCCTTCTTCAGCATGTGTACGGGAGCCAGCCAGTGATAAGGACCTCCCGTTTTTCTTTTTTTCAGCCAGAAGCTGAGTAAGATCCCCACCCCATAAACAATTAACGAGATGGTAAAAATCAGCCGGTATCCGGCCTCCCCTTGTTTCATGGAGATGATCCAGCCGGAGATCCACGGGCCAAAAATCCCGATCACTGAACCGAGGATCCCAACCCAGCCGTTAAATCGGTCTCGCGTCTCAACATCCGTCACCTCGAAATACACGACGTTGAAGGCGAGCCAGAACAACCCCGAACCGGTTCCAAACAACAGCCCAAGCGGCCATATGTAGTCCACCGTATGTTTGCCCGTCCACAGCACCAGCAAATAGAAGATGCCCGAGACGATAATGCCGAGCCGTAAAAAGATCATTTTATCGCGTTCCTTCACCCATTTTCCGGCGATCCAAAAGACAAGTCCCAAGGCCAGCTGCTGGCTGAACGTAAACCACGCAATCAGGTTAAAATCCGCTTTGACTTTCCAGATATAGACGTTCAGGAACGTGCCCGACAAGGCGCCGGCAAGCACGAACAGACCGTTCACCGCCAGCAGCAGGATGGATTGGCTGTTCAGCTGTTTTTTCATAGATACGCTCCTCCCGGCCAAACTTCGAATTCCCCCTGTAAGATACCCAAAAATGACCGAAGCATGAGACGACAGCAAGCTTGCCAGTAATCTCCCAAACGCAAAAAAGCCCCGTCCATCAAGGACAAGGCTAAGTGCTTCCAAATTTTTTACTTATTGTCTTCTTCACCAGCAATCGTCCGAATCATGGCGATCCGGGCGTCTTCGCCCAAGAACCGGCTGACATGGAAGCACGCGGTGCAGACATACACGTTCAGCTCGGCATCCCCCGACAGAAGCGGATGGTCTCCATTGGCAGGTACAAATCCGCTGTTATCCGGAACCAGCTTCTGTTTCCCGGCATACACCATATATTCCCGGCAATGCGGACATTCCGGTACTTCGTCTTGCGCGTCAAGCAGCTTCTCCACACCAGTCTCGTACTTCAGCAAATCGCCGCCCGATGCCGTAAACGCCTCGACCCGGCGGACGCCTCCGAGATGCGAGTCGCCTTCATCCTCATCCCAGTAAAGATCATCATCCGCATCCTCATCATCCTCATCATCCTCATCATGGGAATGCTTCCGATCATGGAAGGGATGGTCGTTCTCCTCGTCTTCGAACTCTTCCTCCGAGCCCAGCGTAATATTGATCGTTCGGTAGCCCTTTAGTTCATTTTGGCAGTGAGGACATACCTCCTCCGGCCCTAACTCTTCATCCCAAACGATCTCCGTTTGGCACCATGGGCAAATCGTTGTATCCATTCCCTACTACGTCCTTTCGTTACCAAATTAAGCATTCCACAAATAAATAATGCCCGCGGCCAAAAACAGAATAGAGGCGATAAATAGCACCCTGACCAGGTTTTTCACGTCGTTCTACTCCTTCAACTGAGATCCCTAACCGATACAAGCGCCGATCAAAAAAGACACCGACACCGATACGGCCATTGCGATAAAACCAACGCTGGTGTTCCCCGCTGCAATCTCGTCGTCGATGCGAAACACCGGCGTTAAAAATTCAAACAGCAAATAAGCGGCGAACAGCAGCAAGGCTCCAACCGACGACCATATCATGAAGTCGTAAATCGAGGGATGTGCCGCCGCATAACGGATAATGTTCGCCAGTCCGAAGATTTTGCCGCCGGTCGCCAGAGACGCGGCCATGTTGCCGCGCTTGATCTCCTGCCAGCAGCGATATCTTGCAAACAGTTCGAAGCAAGAAAGAAACACAATCAATTCTAACACCGCCACGGAAAAATACCCGATCATCAGCCCCAGCGGTTGCTCCAAGATCGGATCAATGCTTTCCTTCATAGCGACCTCTCCCCTTATACCTTGAGGCGATTCGTTCTTACTTCAGCTCAGCAACCGTCACGCCAGTTCCGCCTTCCCCGTAATTCCCCAGGCGGAAGCTCTTGATATGCTTATGCTTGCGAAGATATTCTGAGATCCCGGACCGCAAAATCCCGGTCCCCTTCCCGTGAATAATATAGATCTGGCCTAAATTGCTTAAATAGGCTTCGTCGATAAATCGGTCAACCTCGATTAAGGCCTCTTCCAAATTCGCTCCACGCAAATCCAGCTCGGTGCGGACGTTCTCATCGCGCGTCCGCTTGACATTCGCGGCCGTCCGTTGAACCGGCTTGCTGGCCGGAGGCGCCGCGATCAGCTCCATGTCGTCCAAGCTCACCTTCATTTTCATGATGCCGAGCTGCACGATTGCTTCCTTGTTGCCGGAGAGCTCAACGACATGCCCCTTCTGGTTCAAGCTGTAAACCATCACTTCGTCGCCCGGTTCGATCTGCCGCGGCGGTTTGGCTGCCTTGCGGGTCGCTGCACTCTTCTTGCGGCGCTGCGGCTCGGCTTCATCCAGCTGCTTGCGGGCTGCAATCAGCTTATGCTCCTTCACGGCCGCGCCTTCTTCCATCGCGAGGCGGCGCAGGTCGCTGATAATCCGCTCGGCCTCCTGTCTTGCCTTGGCAATGATCGCGGCCGCTTCTTCCTCCGCCTTCTCCAGGCGCTTATCCCGCTGCTGCTCCAGCTTCTCCAGCTCGGCGGCATGGCGTCTGCGCAGCTCTTCCATCTCGCGCCGCAGCTGCTCGGCCGTTTCCCGCTCCTGCTCGGCCCCCAAGCGGTTCTGCTCCAGCGAAGCGATCATGTTCTCCACGCGCATGTCCTCTTCAGTCACTTCACCGCGGGCATACTCCAGAATTCGCTCCGGCAGCCCCAGCCGTTCAGCGATGGCAAACGCGTTGCTTCGGCCTGGAACACCAACCAACAGACGGTAAGTCGGGCTTAACGTCGCGACGTCGAACTCCATGCTGGCGTTAATGACGCCTTTGCGTTCATAAGCGTAGGCTTTCAACTCGCTGAAGTGGGTCGTCGCCACCATCCGGCAGCCCAACGAATGAATATGCTCCAAAATCGCGATGGCCAGCGCCGAGCCTTCCGCCGGGTCAGTTCCCGCACCCAACTCATCGAGCAAGACCAAACTCTTCGGCGTCATTTGGCGCAAAATCGAGATAATGTTCGTCATATGGCTGGAGAAGGTACTTAAGCTCTGCTCGATGCTCTGTTCATCGCCGATATCGGCGTAAATAGCATCAAATACGCAAAGCTGGCTGCCGTCTTCCGCCGGGACGAACAACCCGGACATCGCCATCAAGCTGAGCAGACCAATCGTCTTCAGCGTGACGGTTTTCCCCCCGGTGTTCGGCCCCGTAACAATGATCGTCGTGTACTGGTTCCCCAGCTCCACATCAATCGGCACGACCTGGTCAGCCGGAATAAGCGGATGGCGCCCCTTCTTCAGCTTGATGAACCCGCGGTCGTTCATGCGAGGCAGCGTCCCTTTTAACTCCCGAGCCAACCGGGCCTTAGCGAAGATGAAATCCATTTGCCCCAGTACATCTCCATCGTACAGCAGCAACTCGGCTTGCTCTCCAACCAGGGCGGTCAGCTTCTGCAAAATGACCTCGATTTCCCGTTCCTCCCGCAGCCGTGTCTCGCGCAGCTTGTTGTTCATGGCCACAATCGATTCCGGCTCAATGAACAGCGTAGCTCCGGATCCCGATTGATCGTGGACGATCCCGCCAAAATGCGCGCGGTATTCCGCTTTAACCGGGATGACGAAGCGGTCGCCGCGGATCGTGATCAGTTGATCCTGCAGCATCTTCGATACTGAAGCAGAGCGGATCATCGCATCCAGCTTCTCCCGAATCCGTACCTCCCCGCTCCGCAGTTCGCGTCGGATGCTGGCCAGCTCCGGACTAGCCGTGTCGAGCACCTCTGCACTTTCGTCGATGCAGCGTTTAATCGCATCCTCCAGCGGCTTCTGATCGCTTAAGGTATCGCTTAAGTGATACAACAGCGGAACTTCGTGATCTTCGTGCATCGTGGCAATATACCGCTTAATCCGGCGCGAGCCTTCCAGCGTCGTTGCAATGCCCAGCAGCTCATGCGGGTTCAACGTTCCGCCGATCCGAGCCCGCTTGACCGCCGGGGTGATGTCCACGATTCCGCCGAATCCGGGCGCCCCCTTAAGCCGGTCCACCTTAAACGCTTCGTCGGTGGCTTGAAGCAACCGCTTGACGTCCTCCAGATCGGTGACGGGCCGCAGCGCTTCGGCTGTTCTTTTTCCAAGTGCTGTTTGGGAAAAAGAGGACAGCTGATCTATAATTTTTTGATATTCCATGGTTTTCAAAATTTTCTCGTCCAAGTACGTTCACAACTCCCCTCGGGCTATGATCTCATTATAACGAAACCGTTCATTTTTCGCCATTTGCCCCCTTACACACATAAGAATGCGATTTACGGAACATGATAAATGCGTATAGCCAAACGTACTTACTCTCAAAAGGAGGCTATGTAACATGCATTTTCTGGGACACGTCGTGCGATTCATCGTCTCCGCCCTAGTTCTGCTGGTTGTGGGGTGGCTGGTACCGCAATTCAGCATCGGGGGATTCGGCAGCGCCTTGCTGCTCGCCTTGGTCATCGCCCTGTTGGGCTGGGCCATTGAAGGCATTTTTGGAACGAAGGTTACCCCGTTCGGGCGAGGAATCGTCGGTTTTCTTACGAGCGCGCTCGTGATCTGGCTTGCCCAGTTCATCATTTCCGGCGTTTCCGTCTCTGTGATCGGTGCATTACTTGCAGCATTGGTCATCGGGATTATCGACCTGTTCATCCCTGTCGCAACTCCCTTTGACGCTGCCAAAGACAAAAACGATCGTTAATGGCGTGTCAGGGCTAAGAGGCCTTCCTCCGCAAGTGATCCGTTCACTGCGGAAGGAACGGCCTCTTGACTTATGGGTAAAGAAGTTCAACAATTCTTCAAACCTTTAGCCATCCACCCTCTGCAAAATACGGTATGATATTCTTAAAATTGTCACAAATCTACTGTATCGCGAGGGATTATTGTGAAGAAAAGCATAGCCATCGTCGCAACATCTGTTCTCTTGTTGCTTGTTACCGCTTGCAGCGGCAGCAAAGCGGCTGAAACCAACGGCAACGCCGGGAGTAATATCCAACCGGAAGCCGAGCTGGTGATCGAAGCCAGCAACTATCAATTCGATCAAGCCGAGTACCATTTGAAGAAAGATGTTCCAGTCAAAATCGTCTTCAAAAACGCCTCTGGTAATCACGGCATTCTTGTGCCCGGTCTGAAACTGCAATTGGACCGCAAGAACGACTCCGCGGTGATCGTGCCAACGGAAGCCGGCGAGTTCGAAATGGCGTGCTCGGTTATGTGCGGATCCGGCCACAGCGCCATGATCTCCAAAATTATCGTTGAATAAACGTGTCATCCCATGCAGCAAGAGCCCGCAGCGCACCGCCGCGGGCTCTTGCTCTTGTTGCATCAAAGCGATCCTCTCGCCACTAACCTTGATCCTGCTCCAGCAATTCAATCCATTCGTTAAATTCCGATTGAAGCTTGGCGTAGTCATCTTTCAGCCGCTGGTACTCTTCATCCCGCGCAGCCTGCCGCTCCTGCTCCTTCTCCCGCTCCAGCTGCAACAGCCGGAACTGATGGGAAATAACCTCGTAACTGTCCGTAACCTCCTGCAGCTGCTCCGCCAGCTTGCGCTTCTCTTCCTCCAAGGCCTCGAAGTCGCTGGCCAAGGTGATGACGCGTTCGCTGCCAGCTGCGCTTTCCTGCTGCCATTCCTCCAGTTGCCGCTGCAGCTCAGCTTCCTTCTCACGCCAAGAGCTCAGCTCGCGTTCTGCCGAAGCCCATTGCTTGCGCCACTCCTGCTCCCGCTGCTCCGCAGCCTCGCGGTAGCTCGCCAGCTCGGCCTCCAACTCTGCTGCCAACTTGCGGCTGTCCTCAAGCT
>NZ_JAWDJI010000015.1:0-21852 GCF_032465655.1 Paenibacillus sp. 3LSP
TTACCGACTCGTTCTGCTACAAACTGACCGCCTTTATGGGCTTTCGAAATTCAGGTTTAATTCCTTTCCTCGGCATTCGCCCAGCCGCCTTCTCCGCATTTGCATATGATGATTATGCCTATACATTGAAGGGAGCGATCACATATGGGATTTTTTCCAGTGCCGGGACCTGGCGGAGGGATTCCAGGAATACCGGGGGGACCTAGCGGGCCGGGGTTTCCAGGGGGATTTCCAGGAGGAGGTCCGGGAGGATTCCCCGGTACTCCGGGAGGAGCACCTGGAGGTATTCAACCGCCAACCTCTCCACCACCACAATTTGTCCCACAAATGCAAGTCGGCACGTTTGCTATCGATCCCGGCGGGATCAGACGCTGCTTGTTCCGTAATACCTATGTCTGGCTGAACAATGGGGAGCAATTCTGGTTCTTCCCGGTATTCGTCGGACGGAATTCGATTGCCGGATTCCGGTGGTTTGGGTTCTTCTGGGGATACTTCGGCATCGATTTAAATCGGATTCGCTCGTTCACGTGCTTCTAACGCAGACGGCGAAAGAGACCACACACGCAGTCGGTACTCTTTCGCTTTTGTTTTTTTCTAGCTTGTCCCTGTGAAACAAGAAAAGGACCTCTATCCCCGCCTCAACGTGGAAATCGAAGTCCTTGCGGCTACCCCTTTACAACAGCATCTGAGCAACCAGGAACAGGTTCAGGCTTACGACCAAAGCGGAGATCATCCATCCCAGCGTGGTGGTCACCCGATGATTCACCAGGGAGCCCATAATTTTGCGGTTGGAGGTGAACAAGATCAAAGGAATGAGTGCAAATGCAATCCCAAACGACAATACCACCTGACTCATCACCAGAGCATTCGTTGGGTTCACGCCAGATATAATAATTGCCAGCGGAGGAATGGTTGTAATCGCCCGCCGTACATACAGGTTAATGCGTTTGTTAATGAACCCTTGCATCACCACATCCCCAGCCATCGTCCCCACCGAAGAACTGGACAGGCCTGCGATCAGCAGCCCCAGCCCGAAGGAAATGGCAGTAACCGGTCCGGCGATTGTGCCAAATTGATGGAAAGCGACATCCAAATCTTCAACGATAAGACCGTTTTTGAAGAGCAGCCCTGCAGAAACCACAACCATCGCCATATTCACGGCCCCGGCAATCAACATCGCCAAGACGATATCAATGAATTCCAGCTTGAAAATCTTCTTCTTCTCTGCCTCATTACGTCCCACAATCCGATTTTGGGTTAACGAGGAGTGCAAATAAATCGCATGAGGCATCACGGTTGCCCCTAAGATCCCTGCAGCCAGCAGAACGCTGTCCACCCCATCAAAGCGGGGAGTTACCATGCCTGCTCCAACGGCTGCATAATCCGGATTCGCCGCAATCACTTGAAAGGCAAAGGCCAAAACAACGATCAACACCATGGCAGCGATACCCGCTTCCAGTGCACGATATCCCCGACGCTGCAGCTCGAGGATGGCGAAAGAGCCAATCGCGGTGATCACGGCCGCCGGCAGCATCGGAATACCAAACAAGAGATAAAGCCCTAACGCCGCCCCAATAAATTCTGCCAGATCCGTAGCGATAATGACCAACTCACTTTGAATCCACAGAAAGATCGATACCCCCTTCGGAAATCGATCGTGAGCAACTTCGGGCAGGTTCTTGCCCGTGGCAATCCCAAGTTTCGCTGATAACGACTGAATCAGCACCGCCATCAAATTCGAAGCGAAAATCACCCATAACAACAGATAGCCGTACTTCGATCCTGCGGTGATGTTCGTAGCAAAGTTACCGGGATCGATATAAGCAACCGCAGCGATAAACGCAGGTCCAAGAAACGGAAGAAGCCGTTTCATCCCTTTCGTTCTGCCGTCTAGTGCGGCATGTGCGGACGTTTGATGATCCAATCCTTTCGAGGTGACTGGAGTCGTTTGTTGCGCAATACTTTGTTCCATCATGTGAATCCCTCCCTTGCGCTTGCGTCTACTAAAGTTGTCTATATCCATTAAAGTTTCCTGTGTGCAACTTTATAGTTTTAGTATATGCCTCATTTTGAAAAATGTAAATCCATTTTCTTGCGAAATTGCAATCTCTATTTAACGATATCGACACTTGTTCACTCGCAGTTTGTCCTATGATATGGAATGTGGATGAACGATATACCTCGTCATACTTCATTGGACCGGAAGGAGTTCTCTAATGTACCATAAAATCATCCAACCTAAAGTCGTCCTCGCGCTTCTTGCCGTAGGAATCTTGGGTGCTGCCACTTGGGCGACCTCCAGCAGTGTTGTCGACGCACAGCCAACGCTACTCAAGGCAGCTCAGATTCAACAGGAAGAATCCGCTCATGCCTTGGAAACCTTAAACAGCTTCTATAAACCCGCATTAACAGGTCAGTTCCCCGGGGCTGTTGCCGGCTTGACAGTGGGCAAAAGCAGCAAGAAGGACGTCATTAGACTGTTCGGTGAGCCTTCCATCGAGGGCAAAGGAAACTTGGCTTTTGACTTGTACAGCGCGAACATGGGCAATCCGGGATACGCTTTTTCCTATTCACATGGGACGCTTCAGGAAATGCGCTATTTCGGTACCAACGTGGAACGTCAAACGAATATCGGTGGCATCACCATAAAAATGTTAAAGCAAAACTGGTTTACCCCCGACGCGAGCAGTACGATCCACAACGGGAACCTGGAACAAACCAAGCTGACTTATATCCGCGGCGATTACAAGCTGGAATTTATATTTAACAGCAGTACAGACCTCGATCATATTAATCTGCTCAAAAAATGAAGTTGTTATTTGCAGCACAAAAAACAGACCCGCGATTTTGCGGGTCTGTTCTGTTTTTTTCTTCTAACAATTATTCACCGATCTGAGCTTTATAAGCGTCCAACTGCTTTTGCAGCTCGGCCAGCACTTTATCGTATCCGGCCTGCTTCAGCTTGTTGCGGAACTCTTCAACCGCCTTCGCGGGGTCTCCTGCTTTCCCCATCACGATGGCCGGCCCAAGCTCCCCGGTTACCTGCGAGATTGCGGTTAGTTCGGCTTCTACTGGTGTTTTATCAAATACGAAGCGACCGTACACATATGGCTTCTTGATCTTATCGTATTCCGCATACAACGTCTCTTCGATTTGATCCCACGTCGTTTCGCTTGGAATTTCAAACTTGTCGACGCGGCCGCCCCAGAAATCGGAATAAAATCCGTCTCTTGCGTCATCATAACCTTCAGGACGCGCCCGTTTGCCATCCTTGATGACGTATTGCACGCCTTCAATTCCATAGTTGATCAGATGATAAATCTCTTCATTATTGCGAATCAGATCATAGGCCATCAGCGCGCGTTCCGGGTTTTTGCTGTGCGCGCCTACGGAGGTGCCGCCATGGGTAATCGACAGCTCCATCAGGTTTGTGCCGCGTGTCCGGGAGAAGGGGAACATCTGCAACTCTGAACCCGGCTGTGCTTTATCCATTTCGACGCGAAGTCCAGAGAACGTCTGTGTATGGTGTTGATCCAGCCCAGACAAGCCGGCTTTCAACGCATCGCGGTTGTTATTTTTGTTATTTAGGGCGTCTTCACGCCAGAAGCCTTGATCCGCCCATCGTTTCATCATCGTGGCGTAATCCAAGAATACGTCCTCAAAGATGGGACTTACAGCAGTAAAGCGCTCTTCATAGGATTTGGTCGTAAATACCGGCATGAAGCCCGTCGAGATCGGAAGCTCCAGTTCATCCGTATACGATTGGATAAATCCCCCCCAGGTTTGCGTGCCTGACGCTGCGTCCCACGGAATCACATCCGGTTTGTTGTCTTTAATGTACTGCAAGTACTTCTCAATGCCTTCCCAATCCTTAATCGGCTCGGTAATCCCAGCCTCCTTCGCCCAATCGCCGCGGTAGAAGAAACCGTGGTTAACCCACTGCGTGTAATCGTTTTCAGGAATCAGAACGATTTTGCCGTCATATTTACTTTCTTCCCAATCCTCTGCCGGGATGGAATTCCACGTTTCCGGCGCGTATTTCGGCAGGAGTTCATCCAGGTTCATGAAGGCGCCGCGCTGCGCATTGCCCCAGGTGTCCAACCAGTCCGTACCGATCGTAATCAGATCAATCGGTTCCCCGGAGGCTAACGCGAGATTGTACTTGGTCTGCCAATCCGCCCATTCGATCCATTTCCATTCCAGCTCGGCGTTGATTTTTTCCTTCATGATTTTGTTGACTTCGGCAAGCACCTTTTCGAACTGCCCGTTCTTAGGCTTATCCCCCAAAACGAGGTAACTGATCTTCACGAACTTGGACGTGTCGATTCCCGTATCCGTCTCTTGACCAGTATTCGCCGCATTGCCCCCATTGTTTGGCGCATCGCTGCCCGCTCCTTTATTGTTGTTAGAGCCGCCGCAGGACGCCAACAGCAATACCAGCAGGCTTACCATGACCCAAATTGACGCTTTCTTCCATCGAACCATTCACACAACCTCCCTCATCTATTTGAAATTGTGAAGCCTTAGCCTTTGACAGCGCCAACGGTGATGCCTTTGATAAAATAGCGCTGCACAAACGGATAAAATAATATCACCGGCCCCGTCGCCACGATCGCCGTCGCCATCTTCATCGATTCAAGCGGCACATCACGCAGTTCCACGTTCGACGCAGCGGCTGAATTTCGGATGAAGTCCGCACTGGTGATCACGTTATATAGGAACAGCTGCAACGGGCGGTACTTCATGTCCGGGGATAAGAACAACATGGAGTTATACCATTCATTCCAATACCCCAAGGCGATAAACAAGCCGATTGTGGCCAAAGCGGGCGTTGTCATCGGTAAGATCAGGCGGATAAAGATGGTGAAATCCCCCGCCCCATCGATTTTGGCTGATTCCGTGATCGCATGAGGTATGGAACGAACAAAGCTTTTCATCATGATGATTAAGAATGGACTAAGCAGACCAGGCAGCAAGACAGCCAAGTAGTTATCCTTCAGGCCCAAATACTGTGTCACTAGTAAGTAAAACGGAACCAGTCCGCCGCTGAACAGGGTCGTAAAGTAGATAAAGAAAGAGATGCGGTTCCGGTAAGCAAAATCGGGCCGTTGCAGTGCATACCCCGTCATCGCCACCAAGAATAACCCCAACGCGGTACCGCAGATCGTGATACCGATGGTGACAAGATATGAGCCGATGATGAGATCCGGATTTTCGAAGACGATTTTGTATGCGAAGGTGCTGAATTCCCGGGGCCAGAAATTGAAACCAAACCGTTTGATCGCCGCTTCCGACGTAAAGGATGTGCCAAGGACCAGCAGGAAGGGCAGCAAACAACATAAGGCGAAGAAGCCGATAAACAAGTAGCCGACGATTTTGACGATGATACCGCCGAGATCGGTGCGGATACTTCGCGTTTCATGAACGTCATCCATGCCTTGCACCTCCTAGAAGAGTGAGTTGTCGGGCGAAACCTTCTTGACCAGCCAGTTGGCGGTAATCACCACCACAAATCCAAACACGGATTGATAGAGGCTGACGGCGCTCCCGATCGAGAAGTTGAAGTTGGTCATAAGAGCGCGGAACACATACGTTTCGATGATATCGGTCGTCGCGTACAACGCGGTGTTGTTGGCTCCCACCAGGTTGAAGAATAAGCCGAAGTTCCCGCGCAGGATGCCGCCCAGCGAAAACAGGAGCAGAATGATAAAGGTGGGCTTCAGCCAAGGAAGCACAATATATCGGATGCGCTGGAAGGCGCCGGCCCCATCGATTTCCGCTGCTTCGACAATTTCGTTATCCAGCCCCATAATGGCTGCAAAATAGACGATCGATCCATACCCTGTCGATTGCCATAAGTAGGTCAGCACGATAATAAACGGCCAGATCGTTGCGTTCGAATACGTCTTTACCGGATCAAATCCCAGCGATGTCAAAATGCTGTTGAGCAGACCATAGTCGTAGCTCAGCACGTTATAAGCGATCAGACCAATCAGAACCGCCGAAATAAAGTGCGGCAGGAACATCAAGGTTTGAGTTAGCTTTTTAAACCATTTGAGACGAAGTTCGTTCAGGAACACCGCAACGGTAATCTGCAAGACGTTCCCTAGCAGGATGAAGGCCAAGTTATAAACCACCGTGTTAAACGTCAGCCGCCACAAATCCCCCGTCATTACAAGAAATCTGAAGTTATCGAACCCCACGAACGGACTCTTAAATATCCCATCTGTATAGTTGTACTTGATAAAAGCCAGATACAAGCCGGGCATCGGCAAATACGCGAAAATGATAAAGAAGATGATCGCCGGCAGACACATCAGAAGCAGCGTTTTATTGCTCCATAACCGTTTGAACCATCCTTGTTGACGCATCCGATAAAGCTGCGGCCGCTGGCGAACCTCTGTTGGTGTCGGGATTTCCATAGGCCTCCCCCCCTTTCTATACGGAAATAAACTCCAGCTTCTCTAAGCTGCCTGCATCCTGTTCATCCACGGCTTCGAGAAAAATTGACAGCTGCGCTTGGCCTGCCTGAAACCATGGACCCGGCAAATAAAAGGAGTCCGCGCTGCCGCCGGTCATCATCGGCCTTCCTTCCCCTCCTGGCAGCCACAGCCTGCCGACGATCCGCTCCTCCATAAACACCGTAAGCTTTAATCCCGAGCCTGCGGCACGGACCCTCCAACCTTTGCCTTGTGCAGAATTCGGAACGGAAGCGAATAACCATCCGGCTTCACCGGAGGTCAGTGTCAACGGTAATTCAAGCGGAGTTGCGTTAGCAATTTCTTGATCGGCTGCAGCCTTCAGCTCAGCTTCCTCCGCTGCCATGATCGTATACGCCGAAGCTTCAAGCCCTTCATAGACCAACACTTGACCGGTGTGATGTCCCATCGTTCGTTCCAAATAGACCTCTAGAAGCAGTTCCTGTCCCGGGGTAACAAACGGCTTCAAATCGATAAATGGATCCAGCGGATGGATAAGGCCGACATCAATACCGTTCACCCAAAGCCGCGCATACCCTTGAAAGTTCTGAAAATGCAGCGTCCACGAATCTCCGCCAGCCCCGGGAATATACGTTCTGCGGAAGATCATTTGGGACGGATAGTCCGCAGACAACCAGCTTCCAAAACTAACGACGGGCCATAGCGCTTCGTCCGGCTGTGTGAGCGTGCCTTGCCACGAACGGTCGACCTTCGGATGCACGCGCCAATTCGAGGTAATGTTGTGGACAGCGGTGATGGTCGCGATCCCCTTGAACCCTTTCAGGGAAGGCAAGCGCAGTGCCGGGAGCCGGAGGTCATCGAAGTTGCTGTGGCCCCAAATCTCCACTCGTGCTTGCAGCTTCTTCGCTTCTCGTCCGCTTGCTGGGACAAACATGCTGGCTCCACCGGGAGTAAATGTACCGAGGTACTTCCCATCCGCATACAGCGAAACGACATCACTTGCCTGACGCACCAGAAATCCATGCATCTGGTGCTTATCGGCATCCCAATTGGTCTCGGCCTCATACCAGGCGTATCCACGGTAAACGCCAAGCCGTTCCAAGAATTCGGCCTTCGCCCCTTTCGTCTGTGCCGTCGCAGCTTGGATTGGCGCCTTCCAGCCCTTCCTCGCCACAAACCGCCAATCGAGTGCTGCTGGCGCAGGGTCAGGTTCATTCGAGACCGGTGGATCCTCGGTTAAGGTGACGCTCCCATCCAGATGAATCGCTTCGGTCCGAAGCGCATTGAGACGGCTTGTGACAATGACCGTACAACGCTGCCCCTCCTTCAGTTCAAACCGACAAAACGCCGTCTCGGCTCCAGACAGTTGCAAGATCAGCTGACCCTCGCGATGGATGACTTGCATCCCCTCAGTCATTGGATTATTGGCAACATCAACGGATAGGATGATCTCCGCGTTATCCCCCTCCTTGTGAAACGCGAGAACCACCCCGTCCTTCTGCTGTTCTGCCATATAAAGCTCTGCTGTGGAGGATACGAGATGTCCTGGAACTCCCCAGTTCGATAGCGGCACCATTGCTGGCAGCGCCAAGGATCTCGAAGTAGCCAAGGTCAATGTCCCCGTAGATGAAGCCTGGCTCGCATCCTCATGGTGCAAGCTGATTTGCTTGGATCGCTCTTCACCATTGGTCACAAAAATCAGCTCTCCGCCGCCTTTCAGACGCAGCACATACGGACCAAATACCCCCTCCTTCTCGCCAGCAACAGACCATTTGCTCTCGGAATCCGGCTCAGATTCCGCAATCGCACGGCCATAGGCACGAATTAACCTGGAGAGAAGCTTCGCCTCCTTCACTTCTTCACGGAGATGGCCTTCCGGCGAAATCATGCCTCCGAAATCATAATCCGAGGTCAAGAAAGCCAGCGGCTTCCCCCAGTTATTCGTCGCATTGGTGAAGCCGAAATTGGTGCCCGACGCCTGCAGATAAGGACCTAACAGCTTGGCTCCAGCGGACAGCAGTCTGCGCAGCAAGTAATGGCTCCGGTTCGTTTCGGTAACGAGCAGCGGAAGACCCAGTCTGTGAAGCACCTCCCGATAATGCAACACCTTGTGCTCGAAATCAGGATCCCGATCATTCGGATAGAAGTTACAGGTCGGCACAATGCCTTCCGTTAACCCGGATGCCTGCACTAAGCCGCCTTGACCGGCACAAGCAATCAGCGGAACGGTTAAACCATGTGTTGCAGCCATGTCTCGCAGTGCCGCCATATAACCTGCCGGGTCGGAGCAATCATAGAAGTCGAGTTCATTTTCAAGCTGAACGAAAATAACGCTGCCTCCGTTCGTCACTTCATGACGATGAAGGATCGGTAATATCTGCGCATACCACCTAGCCACATGCTGCAAGAACGCTGGATCATTATCTCTGATTCGTAGAGCCGGCTCTTTGGCGTACAAATACGCAGGCAGGCTGCCGCCATCCCATTCAGAGCAAATATACGGTCCAGGGCGGGCGATCACCCATAATCCCGCCTCACTGGCTAGTTGCAAAAACCGATCTGCATCCCGCATCCCGGTGAACTCCCAGGTCCCCTCCTGAAGCTCATGGAAATTCCAAGGAAAATAGACGTCGATGCAGTTATAGCCGGCTTCTCTCACCTGCTGGAGCCGTTCTTGCCATAACTCGGGGGGAATCCGGAAATAAAAGAGTGAAGCACAAAGCAGGATCACGCTCTCCCCACGGATGTTAACCGCTTGGCCAGATAGACTTACAACGGATTCGGATTCGATACGCGTACTCATAGCGACCACTCCTAGCGTCTGTATTATTAAATTTTAATGAATCCCATTTCATGAAACCCGTTACATTTTAAGCGATTAAATTAGAGTGAAACGGGTTTCACATTGAATCAAACGCAAAGATTCGGTTGTTACGCCAAGAATTGTTCGGATTGATGCTTCTCTTCGGAGTTGATAAAAGAAGTAAAGTTTCGTTGCATTTAGTGGAGGGTGAAAAAAGGAAGAATTACCTGCGAATGAAATGTAAGGGCTTTCTTGCAGTTATTCTAGCCCAGCCTAATTTAAGTTGTCAATTCCTTTTTTTCGGAGGCGGGTGCAAAGCTCCTAACCCTAGTTAAGAGCCGCAGTAGACTCGCGAATAACCAGTTCCGGCTTCAGCAAGGTCGTTTTGTTCACCTTGGACTTCGTAATCATCTGGTGCAGGACTTCCCCCGCCGTTCGACCGAGCTCATGAGCATGCAGTGAAATGGTCGTCAGTTCTGGAGTGCTGTAGGAGGCAAACGGTGTATCATCATATCCGATAATCGAGAGGTCTTCAGGGACACGCAACCCTGCTTTAACCGCCGCCTTTAACACGCCGATCGCAACTAAGTCGTTCAGACAGAAGATCGCCGTCGGCCGCTTAGGCATCTGAAGCAATTGATTCATAAACATCATGCCGCTGTCGACGGAAAAACCACCATGCATCACCCACTCTTTGCGCACCTCGAGCCCCGACTGCACCATTTTCTTCAAGAAAGCGCTCGTCCGCTGCTGGGTGTTGGACATCTGACGGTAGCCGCCTACAATCGCGATGTCGCGATGCCCGAGTTCAATCAAATGCTCAGCCGCCAATTCCGCGCCATGCCGTTCATCCACGGCCACACGATTCAGGCCAGATTTAGGAAGTCGGCCGTTGACCAACAGAACCGGCAGCCTTTTGCCGATCTCAGCTACCTCCTCAACCAGTTGCGTGTCAGGTTTGGCCAAATCTACCCGTCCCCCCATCATGACGATCCCGTCCACCTGTTTCTCTGCGAGCGCATTTAAATATTGCGATTCGCGGACATATTGCTCTTCGCTGTCTACGCTGGCTGAGACCGTGTCGCACAGAAAGTAAGTATACCCTTGCTTACGCGCTTCCAGATCAAACCCGGACAACACTTCGGGAAAAAACGGATTTGTAATATCCGGAAGAATAATGCCGATCATCCCCGTTTCCTTCTTCGACAAACTTCGTGCTAGCGCATTAGGTTGAAACTGGTATTTGTTAATGAGTTCGTTGATGCGTTCCCGGGTTTCCTTTTTCACAGGTGCGGTATTGTTCAGGACGCGTGACACGGTAGCAACGGATACATTCGCTTCTTTGGCAATATCGTAGACTGTAATCGGTTTCATAATTTCACCTGCCCATAAATTAGTAGCCCAGATTACCCCCAGTATATCAATATTTCCAGCATTTGAGAATAGAACAAGCGAATACCGTTCCCTCCCGCCCAGATCTCATAACAAAACAGGCCCTCTCCTTTTGGAGAAAGGCCTGTTTCCATTAAGACTGCGTTTGATCTTGCTCCGAATTGCTGTTTTCGGGCTCGGCGGAGGTCACATCCGACTGCCCCGGCAGAAAGCCAGTTCGGATGTGCGGGCTCGTATCTTCATAGATCGTGCGCGGATCCCCATCCGTTTCGATGTTTTGATGCTCCTGATTTGGCATATTTATATCCCCCTTTTCGCTAAAATAGCGTCTCCTGTATCTCCATTTTTCATGCAATTTCGATCAAACCAAGCGATTTCAATCCAGGTGAGATTCATCCATAGGATATATTTGCTATATTTAATGATTGGTGTTTTGAATGACGAAGATTTGACTCTAGGATGACGGATAACGCATTAGAATGAAGTCAACTCATCGCTGAATATGCAAAGTTTTATCGATCCTTATGAAGTTTTGTCGAAGCTATTGAAATATACAATAACATATATTAAATATAGCTTGTAAGCCCTTCCAATCCCATCCAAATCGATCAGGAGGTGGTATATCGAAGGATTGATTGGGACAAGTCACTTCGCATTTTATCCTAAGAAGAGAGGTGTCGAAATAATGTTGCGCAAATGGATCACGCTTGGTTTAGCAGTCGTATGTACGTTAACCCTGCCTTTAGGAGCCTCCGCAGACAGCTCGGTTTCAGCGGATCTAAACAAGAAGAGCGGTATCGTATGGCCGAAGAATCAGGAGCTCCCTACCTTCGCCAAAGTTAAGCGCTTGGATGTAGCTCAAGTGTACAACAAGCCCGGGGACATCGAGCTTCTGCTGACAACGCTTCAAGGGATCGTTAACCGCAAGGAACCCCGAATTTACGTGCAGCAGAATGAGAAAGATCCTTGGTTAAACGATATCAAGGTGCCTTATCAGATTCATGAAAACCCGCTGGACATTGTCAAGGCGTATGCCAAGGAGGTTAAGGGTATCATTATCTATGACCCGGCCGTGCCCGATTCAATTAATGTAGCGACGACGCTCGCCGGTTTGAAAGACGCTATTGTAGCGAGCCCAGAATTGGCCCAAGAACTGGCTGCAGCCCCCTATCGTTTGCGCGTCGTTGAGGACTTGCAAGGGAAATTCGAAGATCGGATGGAGGCTTATACTTGGCAGTACGAGCATTTATGGAGTCAAACGACAAAGCGGATGCTGGTAGGTCTCAGTCCGAATACGTCCATCCCGCTCCCTCCGGATAACTGGGATTCGTTCCGCACGGTGCTCACCGAACCGGAGCAAATTCGGGATGCCAGCAATCGGAGAACGTATGAACTGGATTTGACCGAGTTCTTAGGCGGAGAGGCTGTCTACCTGCGGTTCCAGGATGCATACACCCAGGACGGTTGGGGCCCTGCCGTTCATGAGATCAGCGTATTGGCAGACGGTCAGGAGATAGTTCATTTTGAGACCGGTACCCCGGAAGAAGAACCGTATTTGTATGACCGTCACGGCTCCAAGTTTTTGCCGGGAGCAGACCACCGGTTTGCCGACAACGGCAACTACTTTGTCTACGAATTTGTTCCGCCGGCAGGGACTCAGCACTTAACGGTTAACGTCGAAATGTGGAATCAATTTAAAGTTTCTGCCAGCCATGTGAAGCCGCTGTCCTCGGAAACGAAGGAGCCGTTCGGTTACCTCCGCGATTATGCAGTAGCCAACAAAGCGATGGTGTTCTGGCTCTCCAGCGGAGTACCTGAACAAAGAGCGTTGTTCGAACAGATCTTAGCGGATGTAGAGCCTGGAACACCGTATTTGGGATGGTTTGATAATGACGTTGAAGGCGAAATCGCCGGGGTTGACCTGACCTCTAGTTATGGCGTTTATGTCCTGCCTTCCGACTGGTTCCATAATATGACGGTCATGGCGGGGACGAAAGCGAAGCCGGTCAAGCCAATCAAGCCGGTAACACCGAAGCTGAACAACAAAATCTACGTGACCTTCACGTTTGGTGAAGGAGATAACCTGCAGTACGATCAAAATCATATGCGCAATCTTTGGGAGGATCCTGCCCGCGGTCAAGTGCCGATGAACTGGTCAGCCAGCCCACTGCTCGTTGATGCAGCCCCTGCAATCCTAGACTATTACCAGTCCACCGCTACGGAGAATGACCTGCTGGTAGCCGGACCTTCCGGAGCCGGTTATTTCAGTCCGCAGGTTTGGCCGGAAGAGAGTTTTGCCCAGTTCATGAAGGATTCTTACCCGTATTTGAAGAAATCCGGCATGTCGTATCCTTTTGTAATCAACCGTCAAGACGCCCGTGACGTTCCTCTCACCGGGTCTAAAGCCGAAGCCTATGTGGAATATTTAAAAGTCCCTGGCCTGTTCCTTGGCGGCGGAAGCGAAAATTACGTAGAGATCGTCAACGGCAATTTACCCGTTTCTTATTTCAAAGGCACGACCACGGTCAGAGATGGTATCAACATTTTGAATGATGCGAAGGCTTCTTGGGACGGGAACTCGCCGATGTTTGTTTCCGTAGGGGTCAACGCTTGGAGCATGAGACCATCGGACGTTGTCGCGATCACACAAGCGCTGGGACCGGAATTTGAAGTTGTGTTAGCCGATACCTATTTTGCGCTGATTCGGGAAGCTTACAGCCTTCCAAAGAAACCTTAACCACATATAACAAGGCGGGAATCCTCCAATGAGGAGTTCCTGCCTTGTTTTTGCTTAAGTGCTCCCTGTATTATAACGATTCCTTGATAACTCGTTTATAGTAAAGAACCGACAACAGCCCAAAAATCGAATACAGCGCGGTATAAATCAGCATGACCAAGATCATCGGGGTCCATAGCTCCGTCCCGAACAAGAACCAGCCGGAGCGAACCGCAAAATAACTATGCGACAAACCTACAACCAACGGGATACCAAAGTTAAACAACTGCTTGTATTGAGTGCCCTGGAGCAGGTTGCCCGGCGTGAATCCCAGCTTGCGTAAGATGGTGTAACTTGGCTTCTCTTCTTCCCCTTCGCCCATTTGCTTGAAATACAGGATACAGCCTGAAGTGATCAGGAAGGTTAATCCCAGGAAACCAACGATAAACATGATCAACCCCATGTTGCTTCTTTGTTCCATAATGATTCTGATTTGCGACAACGCGCCTGGTTTCTTGTCGAAGCCCAACTCGTGATAGATCCGGTCCGCTTGTTGCTTCGAGTCGGGATTCGCAATATCGATCCCATAATAGACCCGGTAGGAACTCTGAAGTTCCCGATTCATATCCTGCATCAGTTGCTCGAAGTCGGCATGATCAAGGATGACCGACGGCAAACCCGAGGAAAAATGGATCGATACAATCGCATCCTTCATCGTATCGATCACGGTCACTGGAATGGACTGCGAGTTCCCCTTTATCGTCATATCCCCTTTGGACCGCAAGCCCATGAACTGCTCCAACAAATTGCTTGAACCAGCCAACAGCGCTTCTTTGGGACCCAAATCCATCCCAGCAACCTCTTGTTCATCCACAACAGCCAGTGTCGTCAGTTGGCTATTCTGCCCGCTTAGCGCAGATCCAATGAGGTTGGAGAGGTCAGCTTCGGCGATCACCACTTGGCGCTGAGTCTCTCGCGTCTCGATTCCGGCAGACTTTAATGCCTGCTCGAAAGCGTCCACGTCCTTGGAATCTAACAGAGTGAAATGATGGGGTACGGTTTGCTGAGCGGTTTTTTCCGTTGAGTAATAAGAAATGTAGCTTAGCGACAACAAACCGATGGCCAAAGCGGACACCGTCGTGATGATGGTCAGCAGCAATGCGTTAGATTTCATGCGGAACATGATCGAGGAGAGGGACAGCACCTCATTTAACGAGAGATATCCCCCTTTCGCCTTCCGAACCAAATTGAAAATAAAACTAACCGAACCTTTATAAAACAGATACGTACCGATGATCACCGAACCTAGAATCTGAATCATGGCGAGGAAGAGCTCTCGCATTTCCGTATACTCACCGCTGAACAAATCCGCCGAAATCCGGTACCCATAGAGAATGAGCCCGATACCCAAAATGCCGATAACCACTTCGGAAAAAGGCATTTTGCGATTCACATTTTCCGTAGTGGAGGTCACTCGGAACAGCGACAAGATGCTTTGCCGTTTGATGAACATGTAGTTCATCAGCATAATCAGCAGGTAGATAGCCGCAAAAACTTCAACGGTCTGCACCAGCGCTTGCACAGAGAATCGCAGGCTCGCCTCGGCATCCACTCCGATGATCTGGAACAAGATCAATAGCAGCAACCGAGAGCAGGAAAAACCAACGAAGATGCCGATGAACATCGAACCGAAATAAAGAATGAGGTTTTCACTACTAAGGATGCCAAAGATCTTCCCTTTCGTTAACCCGATTAATTGAAAGAGACCAATCTCCTTACTCCGCCGCTTAATAAAGATGGTGTTGGCATACAGCAGAAAGATGGTCACCATTGCGATGAGCAGCACCGATGCGGCTTTTAATCCGGCGGCCCCTTTTACCGATCCCTTGATCTCATCTAGAGCCGGGTCATATTGCAAGGTGACAAATGCGAAATAAAGCGCCACGCTGAACATTAATGCGAACACATACAAGTAGTAGTTTTTTAGATTTTTCTTGAGATTGCGATAGATCAGATGGGTCAGACTCATTCCTGCACCCCGCCCAATACGCCCTGCGCTTTGATGATGTCGTTGAAGAACGACTGCCGCGACTCGTCGCCTTTATTCAGTTGGGAATAAATTTGTCCATCCTTGATAAATACGACGCGGTTGGTGTAGCTTGCGGCCACCGGATCATGGGTGACCATAATAATCGTCGCCGCGATTTTTCGATTGAGTTCACTTAGCTTATTCAGCAGATCGGAAGCGGATTTCGAATCAAGTGCACCCGTTGGCTCATCGGCAAAAATAATGCTCGGATCGTGGATAAACGCCCTTGCGGCGGAAGTCCGCTGCTTTTGTCCCCCCGATATTTCGTTGGGATACTTGTCTTTAATTTCGTAAATGCCAAGCTCGGTAGCGATCTCCTGAAACTTCAGGTCCGCCTCCTTGCGGGAGACTTTTTTGATCGAAAGCGGCAGCAGCACGTTTTCCTTGACAGTTAACGTATCCAGCAGATTATATTCCTGAAAAATAAAGCCGAGATGGGATTTGCGGAATTCGGCCAACTCCTTCTCCTTCAGCCCCGTGAACTCTTTGCCTTCAATTTTAATGCTGCCGAGACTGACCTTATCGATCGAAGAAAGCACATTTAGTAAGGTCGTCTTGCCCGAGCCGGACGCTCCCATAATGCTGACGAATTCGCCCTTCGCTACGTTCAGGTCAATCCCCTTTAACACTTCTTGACGATTAAATTTGTTGCCATAGCTTTTATGGATTTTGCTGGCTTCGAGTATTGCCATGATCAATCACTCCTTTGGTCTTGCCCTTATCTTAACTTACCCGGGAGGGACAATTCCTGCGATTTCCCGAACAAAACAAATGGGCATGTGACAATGTTGTCACATGCCCAGCATATGGACGTATGCATTACTTCTTGGGAAGACCAACGTCATCGCTGTGCCTTCGCCGGGCTTCGAGTCCACCTGGAGTCGGATCGACAGGGAATCCGCCGCTTTTTTCACCAAGTACAGTCCCATACCGGTGGCCGCGTGATCCTCATGATTTCGCGTGGAGGTAAATCCTTTCTCGAAGATGCGCGGCAGGTCTTTGGCATCGATCCCCCGCCCTTTGTCGCGGATGCATAGCCAGGTCTGTCCTTCCGGTGAAATCCCTGATTCCACGCAGATATCGGAGGCTTCGCTGTATTTCACCGCATTGGTTAGCAGCTGCCGAAGGATAAACGCCAGCCATTTTGCATCCGTCAGTACTTCTTGAACAGGCAGATGGACGTCAAAGCCGATGCCTTTTTGCAAGCACCATGCTCGTAGTTCCCGGATCTCTTGAACTAACAGCGGCTCCAGCTTCACTTGTTCGATGTAGAGATCGTTCTCGATAAACGGAATCCGCTTCTGGTGCAGCTGACGGTCTAGCAGCAAATGGATGCGCAGCCATTCCAAATGCAGCTGCTCTTTGAGCGGCTCGTTCCCCATTCGATCGATCATCAGGCGCATGGCGGTGAGCGGTGTTTTCACCTCATGAATCCAGGCCATCAGCTCATCCTTCTCCTCTTCCAGCTGGGCGACAAGCTGCGATGTCTCCATGCGGAACTTGTCCGTTTGCTCGCTGATCCGGTCCATAACGATTCCCTCCAGCGGAGTTTCCGGCTCAGAGATGACGCTCAAATCATAGGTGTCGTCCCAGTTCGACAGGCTTTGATAAAACCGGCTTTCCTTCGGATACCGAATCAGTAGAAATGCCCCAAATCCCAAGATCGATAAGAAAACGATATACAGCATCGGCATAAACGGAATCGTCCGGTCGATGGCGGCGACGAAGAGGAGCAAGAGCTGCAGGCCGAAGACGAGCAAGATCCAGCTGAGGCGCTCACGCAAATATTTTCCGATCATAACACCTGAACCTCTTCGGTTGCCATATATCCTTGACCTACCTTTGTCTCGATATAAGCGTCCAGCCCGAGGTTCTCCAGCTTCTTGCGCAGCCGATTTACGTTGACCGTCAAAGTATTGTCGCTGACGAAATGCTCGTTATCCCATAAACTGCGGATCAGCTCCTCGCGGCTGACAATGCGATTCTTCTGCTCCACCAGCAGCTTGAGGATGAGCATCTCGTTTTTCGTTAACTCGATCGTCCCCTGCTCTGCCGTGACGGTGTTGCGCCCATATTCGATGGTCGCTCCGCGCCACGTCCGCAGCTCAACGCGTTCGGTATTATAATTGTAGACCCGGCGAAGCGTCGCCTGGATTTTAGCGATCAGCACTTCGAAATGGAACGGCTTCTGAACAAAATCATCCGCCCCTAGCTGCATAGACATCACCATATCGGCGGGATGGTCGCGGGAAGATAAGAAAATGATCGGCACGTTGGAACGGGCACGGATTTGTCGGCACCAATGAAACCCATCAAATTTGGGCAGCTGGATATCAATGATCACCAGGTCCGGACGAACTGCCGTAAATTCCTCCAGTACATTGCCGAAATCCCGAACGCCATGTACTCCATAAGACCATTGCTGCAGTCGTTCGCGGATTTCCTGAAATAAGGATGGATCGTCTTCGATTAACATGATTTGAAACAAGCAAATCACCACGTTATTAGAATTCTTACTTCATCCAGTTTACCGGATAACAAAGCGTGGCGCTATCTTTCTATTAAATCGCGGTTTCTTCAATTTCGAAGCCCAGATCCTCAATCATTTGGTGATCTAGAGTTACGTCTTGCCCCTTCGTCGTCATGTAGTCGCCTACAAAGATCGAATTGGCCGCATACAAGGATAGCGGTTGCAGCGTACGGAGACTGATCTCGCGGCCGCCCGCCACGCGGATTTCCTTCGTTGGACAAATGAAACGGAACAACGCTAATACCTTCAGTGCTTTAAGCGCCGGTACCCGCTCCGAACGTTCGAGCGGTGTCCCCGGGATCGCATTCAGGAAGTTGATCGGAATCGAATCGGCATCCAATTCGCGCAATGCCAAGGCCATCTCCACGATTTCCTCATCGGATTCACCCATGCCGATGATCACGCCGGAACATGGAGACATACCATGCGCTCGTGCCGTTTTCACTGTTGCCACGCGTTGATCGTAGGTATGAGTGGTAGTGATCGACGGATAGTTCGCCCGGCTCGTATTCAAATTGTGGTTGTAGCGGTGAACTCCGGCTTCACGGAGCTTCTCCGCCTGCTCCTCCCTGAGAATGCCGAGGCAAGCGCAAATTTTCAGCGGCATCGTGGCGCGGATTTCAGCAACTGCTTCCGCAACCTGCTCAAGTTCTTTATCGGTAGGCCCTCTGCCTGATGCCACGATGCAATAGGTCCCCGCTTTGCGCTGCAACGCTTCACGCGCTCCAGCGACCAACGTCTCCTTGTTAAGCAGCGGATATTTTGAAATGGGGGCCGTCGAGATCATGGATTGCGAGCAGTACCCGCAATCTTCGGGGCAAAGCCCGCTTTTGGCATTGATGATCATGTTGAGCTTCACTTTATTGCCATAGTAATGCCGTCTCACTCGATAAGCCGCATCCATCAACGGCAGCAATTGATCTTGGCTGGCATGTAGTACAGACAACCCCTCTTCTAATGTTAGAACTTCACCACATAGAGCTTTTTTGGCGAAGGTGTCCCAGCTCTGTCCTTCCGTCTTGCGTTGGTTCATTCCTCATCCCAGCTTTCTATGTTTGATTGATTTTTAATTGTTAACCTTAATTCGTATTTAAGGTTAACAATATAGCCTTTTAAATTCTACCGGAAAGCTCGCAGGTTGTGAAGCAGGAATCCTTCATTTTTTGCATGGAGCGCACTTCCTCCTACATAGGGTGTTATAAGGCAAAATTGTGCAGGAGGGATATGTTATGCGTATACAAGTGCGTTCGGGGGATACGTTATGGTACTACAGTCAAATTTTCCAACTGCCGCTGCAATTGATCGTCGATTCCAATCCAGGCATTCCAGCGGAGAGCCTTAGCGTGGGCCAGACCATCCACATCCCTGGTTTTGTCACCAGCGAGTATCAGGTGAAAGCCGGGGATTCCATCTGGAAGCTGTCCAGGGACCGCGGGGTTTCTCTGGATGTAATCCTGCTGCTGAACCAGTCGGTGAATCCAAATCACCTTACGATCGGACAACGGCTGCAGCTTCCGCTGCGGGTCACCTGGTTCGTGGTCGACATCCGCAAACCCTATGATTACGCCGCCTTGCGGGACGATTTAAACCGGTTGATGGACATTTATCCGTTTATCGCCTATCGGAATATCGGCAATTCGGTCATGAACAAACCGATCCCCGAACTACGCATCGGTAAAGGCAGCAAACAAGTGCATGTTAACGGAGCTTTTCATGCAAATGAATGGATCACGACGCCGGTGTTGATCAAATTCCTGAACCAATATCTGCTTGCGCTAACGAATAACAGCACCATTCGCGGTCTGCACATGTGGCCTTATTACGAAGGAGCCACCCTCTCCATGGTGCCGATGGTGAACCCGGACGGCGTAGACCTGGTGATCCATGGATTGCCTGCCGAGGAACCTTACCGCAGCAATGTGCTGTCCTACAACGGCGGCAACACCGATTTTCAGGGATGGAAGGCCAATATCAATGGCGTAGATTTGAACGATCAGTTCCCGGCGTTATGGGAACGTGAGGTTGCCAGAAACCCAGTGGAGCGCGGTCCACGGGATTATCCAGGCACCGCCCCGCTGACCGAACCTGAAGCGATCGCCATGGCCAACCTGGTTCGGCAGAGCGATTTTGATCATGTCTTGGCCTTCCATACCCAAGGGGAGGAGATCTATTGGGGCTTTGAAAACCGCGAACCGGCGTATGCTGAGACGATTGTGAACGAGTTCGCCCGGGTCAGTGGCTACAAGCCGGTCCGGAACGTGGAAAGCTATGCCGGATTTAAGGATTGGTTCATCTATGAATTCCGGCGTCCCGGATTTACGATCGAACTCGGAACCGGCGTAAATCCGCTGCCGTTATCCCAATTCGACGAAATTTACGAGGAGAGCTTGGGGATCTTGCTGGCGAGCTTGTATATGTAAACGAAGATTATAATGTGTGCGTGCGGGACTTTCCTAATAAAGGAGCGTCCCGCGTTTTTTATCGCTAATGACCTATCTTTTAGATTCCGATATACGTTAAAGAAGATATTTCCAGAAAGGTAGGTTGTTATGAAAAAGATCTGTTCAATTCCTGTTTTTTTAGTTATTTTAGCATTCCTTAGTCAAGGAACCGTACACAGTCAATCTCCCGCAACCTTCGACTTGGAGGTCGACTCTTCTCCATTTCAAACTACTCCTTCCGACTTGCGCAAGCACCCTGCGGAGCTATTATTTCGTTGGGGAGCAAATCAGCATATTATTGATGGCTTTCCAGATGGAACTGTTAAGCCGGATCAGCTTGCAAGTGAAGCTGAATTTTTGAAAATGATGTTTCGGGGGTTTGGCCTTGCGATGCCGAGTGCTTCCTATAACGACGATTGGATGGACGGAGTATATCAGATGGCAAAAGTGTATCGATATCCGGCTGCAGGCGTCATTGATCCGAGTGCAAGAAAATCGCCAATTACACAAGGACAAGCCATTCAAATCATTGTTGCTGCACAAGGGCTTAATTTCCAGGAGTCGGACGCCTTCGCCTATGCTCTTTCTCGCAGTTGGCTTCCAGGACAGCCGACATCATTGTCTCAGTTCGATAAGGATCGCAAGCTGACAAGAACGGAAGCGCTTGAATTGTTACGTCATTTAACCGTCAACGGAATGATGAAGCTCGAAATGAGACCAGTTGAATTTTCTTCAAGAGAGGCACTCTCCGCAGAAGATTCTAGTGAAGTGAAATCGTTCCCTTCTTTTAGCTTGGTTAATCTACCGGCGGATGGGCTTACGGTTAAGATTGGTGATGACGTATTACGGCTAGGAGATACACGAACAAAGCTTGAGAAAACATTAGGGCAAACTAGCGAATCCGGGATCATGAATAAACAGATCTATCCCTTACTAACAGTTCATTTTAATGAAGAGAACAAAATGGATTATTGGTCCGTAGATCAATGGAACGTAGAAAGCACGGATGAATCCATCACCACAAGCTTGGGGATCAAGTTAGGCGTCAGCAATCTCTTCGACGTACTCGAAGCCTACGGTACAACGGGATATGCAGGACAAGGGATAGCCGACTATTTTTATATGCTCCAGGATGATGGTACATTTCAGGCTGTCCAAGCAAATTATATCTATGACCACAGGAATGAATGGAATAAGTTCTATCATCTAGCTTTCTTGATTGATCGCGATACATTAATGGTTACCCAGATGCTTGCAGGATGGCTTCCCTATTCCATGTATTGATAAATCAAATTTGTGAAGAAACGGGCATTTTTCATATAATAGAATAACCACGATAGATGATAAGTCCAGCGGTATGATGTCAAGCTGTTGATTTAATCGAATTGGAAATTTCCCGTGCCTGTTGAGCGCGGAGTCACGAAAAAAGGGCGCATCAAAC
>NZ_JAWDJI010000016.1:0-1877 GCF_032465655.1 Paenibacillus sp. 3LSP
CTAGAGTGAAAGGCTGGGCGGGGCCCAGCCCCTCCTCATCAAACCGTACGTGAGGTTTTCCCTCATACGGCTTTCCGATGTTCGTCATCATGAGCATGCAGATTACAAGAGCGTTTTAAGTCCATATTGAATAGACAAAGACTTCACTTCGCGCAGCGAACTCAACCATCGTCTGCGTTTGTGTTTCTTAGCATACCACTTCGCAAACCGCTGCCGGATATACCAATCCAACTTCGCCATCTTCCTCTGGCTGTAAGCTGTGTAGTAGTAATTGCGCCAGCCTTGAATCTTTGGATTCAGGTACTCCACGTGCTCTTCGAAACTCAGGCGTCGCATACCTGGCGGAGCTAATCGCTCTTTTACCCCTTCCCGTATTCGCTCTTCCGCCTTCCGGCACAACCACTGCTGGGTTGTGTAGTACACTTGGCCTTTGGATGTTTCGGCCTTCGTCTTTCGATGATGCATGCCCAGAAAATCGAAGCCTTCTTCCCCAGTCCAAAGTCCAACGATGCGCGTTTTCGTGGGGTGCAGGGTTAATTCCAGGCGTTCCATAATCGCTCGTATGAGTTCATAGGCCCGCTGTGCGTCCTTCTTCGTCTTGCAGATGATCACCAGATCATCTGCATAACGCGTCAGTTCCCCAAGCTTACCGCCATGTCGTTCCCACAGAAGATCAAAGTAATTCAGGTAGATGTTCGCCAGCAGTGGTGAGATCACTCCCCCTTGCGGTGTACCCAAGTCTGAGCGTCGGATGTTTCCTTCTTCCATCACTCCCGCACCTAACCACTTCCTCACCAACTTCAAGATTCGCCTGTCACTGATCCGCATTTCGATCAGCTTCATCAGTTTCTCCTGATTGATGTTGTCGAAGTAGCCTTGGATGTCGACGTCGACCACCCAATTTCCTTTGCGGTTGCATGCTTTCCGGATTCGCTCCAACGCCTGTTTCGCGCTCCGCTTAGGCCGAAAACCGAAAGACGTGTCCTGAAAATCCGCCTCGAAAATGGGTTCCATGACGAGTTTGGTCGCCATCTGGATGACGCGGTCTCTCACCGTCGGGATCCCCAGCGGTCGCAGTTTGCCATCTTTCTTCGGGATGTAGTGGCGTCTAACGGGTTGTGGATGGTACTTCCCTTCTTTCAGTAGCCGTTGACATTCAAGCACAAAACGCATTTCTCCCTGTTTCTCGATGTCTGCCAACGTCTCTCCATCCACTCCTGCCGAGCCCTCGTTGGCTCGTACCCTTCGCCACGCTTCCCATAAGATGTCTACCCGATAGACCTTGTCGTACAGCGCGTGAAATCTTCGCTTCTTGTTCTCCTTGGCCGCATGACCGAGTTTCCCTTGGAGTTCTTGAACGTTTTCCTCTGGTGTTGTTAGCCGTTTGGCATTCACTGACTCGTACCTCCTCAAGAAACTTGAACAAAGCAGAGCTCCTTCCCTCCCGCAGGTTGTGTTGTCCTGCGTTCCACGGTACTATGAGCCCCTCGGACTCCCTTCCTGCAGACCGTTCACTTCACCTCTGGGGCTTATAGAAGGCCTCTTTACGGTTTCTGCAACCGTGCAGGGGAGGGCCTCCCCAGTTCACTGCATCCTCTTTCATACCATGCCGTTCCCTCTACGCCGGAGGATTCTTCACTGCCGCTCCAAGTTCTAGGCAGCTTCCATGGCCTTCGTCCATGTACGCGGGACTCGGCTTCCTCTTTTCCCTCTTGCGAGGCCTTTTTGACGACGCGGCAGGATTCACTTTCATGTTACGGCCTGGTATGTTGCTCGCCCTGCCTCTGACAGGTACTTTCGTCGATACGCTTCTACGTACAGATTTCGCCATACGTAGGTATCCTAGCTACGCGGGGGCTTGGCCCTTCCCGCGACCG
>NZ_JAWDJI010000017.1:0-20423 GCF_032465655.1 Paenibacillus sp. 3LSP
AGATTCATTTTACCCGATTCTCGGTTCTCCATGTCTACTTTTTAGTCTAGCAGCACTCTTGCTTCAGGATGCCTTCTCGCTACAGATTCTTTCTGGCTGCGGGACGCTTCTCGCCGCAGACCGCTCTCTTTCCCGCGAGGGCTGGATTGTCTAACGCTTGTGAACAACGCTATTTGGGCAAAAAAGCGGGTGTACGAATTCTAACGCTTACCAGACACCTTATTTGCTCATTTTAGAGCAAAATGGGGGCTCAATCGCCCCCATAAGAACGCTGGTCAGCGTTAGAATTTGAAACTCGCCATTTTAAGCCAAATAAGCACTGTGGCAAGCGTTAGCGCAGGGTTTGTAAAGTCCCTCCGCAATCCATCAGCACATCCGCCGATGGATCATCGCGCCCTGATGGCTGGGCTCCAGGGCCAGCACCTCATCGAACTGCTCGGCGGCTTCTTCCCGCCGGCCAAGGCCCAGTTTCCCCAGTCCCCGCATGAAGCGGCAGTGGATGACGTTGCGCCGGTTCAAGTCGTCCTCGAACACGAGGAAGTCAGGAAGCGATACGGCGAAGTAATCGAACTCCACCTCATCAAACAAATGCTTCTCGGCATAGTCCACCAGCTGGTTAAACCGGCGTTTCGCTTCCTTCTCCACGCCTAA
This sequence comes from Paenibacillus sp. 3LSP, assembly GCF_032465655.1. Lineage (NCBI taxonomy): Bacteria > Bacillati > Bacillota > Bacilli > Caryophanales > Paenibacillaceae > Paenibacillus > Paenibacillus sp. 3LSP. The sequence continues at coordinate 652 of NZ_JAWDJI010000017.1, forward strand.
CTTCCGCCAAGCCAGCCCTTGATAAAAAATCATCTCCGGCGGCTGATCGTTATAGTACATCGCTCCGGCCGGCTCCTCCAGCCCTTGCGAAGCCGCCTGCCAATACGGCGTCGCCTGCTCCATCAGGCCCAACCCCTCATATGCACAGCCCAGGTAATACAGGATGTCGTTTTCCTGCGTTCCGGCGAGCTTGCCTTCCCCGAGATTTTCCGGGTAAACGAGCGCCCGCTCCAACCGTTCGATCGCTTGCTCGGCGTTCCCGGCCGCGAGTGCCTGCTTCCCAAGCTCGACAAGGGCGAACCGGTACTGCCCGGTCACTTTGCCTTCGCCGCCTTCCCAAGGGTGGAACCTGCGAGCTTCCAACGCCCGCAATGCTTCGTCGTGGCGGCTTAACGTATTCAGCAGCGTGACGTATTCCAGATACAAATCGTCGCGCTTCTCCACGAGCGCAAGGTGGCGTTCCAACGCCGCAAACCGCTCCGCCGCCGGACGGCCCAGCTTCTTATAGAGCTGATCCAGCTCGTAAAACACGCGGGCGTCCTCCGAGTTCAGCGCAAACGCCGTCTCCAGCGCTTCCCGCGCCGCATTGACATCCTGGCGCTTGTTGTAATAAGCCAGTGCCAAATTGCGGTGTACGGTCGGGAACCCGGCGTCCGCCTCCCGGGACGCCTCCCAGTGAGCGATCGCGTCGTCCGGGCGTTTCTTGTCATACATCCAGTTGCCAAGGTAGTAATGCGCTTTCGCATCGCCCGGGTTCGCCGCGATCGCACTTTGCAGCACGAGCAGGTCCGTCAGGCTGTTCGGGAAGCAGTAGTCCGCCGGCGCGGCGGCGCCTGCCTGCCGATGGCGCGCGGCCAGTTCGACCTGGCCGGTCCGCTCATACGCGTAGGCCAAGGTGTAATGCAGCATCGGGTAAGCCGGCGTGTCTGCGTCCGGCGCAATCCGCTGCATCACCTGCACGGCTTCGTCATACAGGCCGAAGCCGAGATAGTCCGCGGCCAGCTGCAGGACGTTATGCGCGTCACCGCGCATCAACCGCTGGAGCTCGGCCAGGACTTCATCCGCCGCTGCCGCATCGCCCAAGGCCCGCAGCGCGGCCCAGCGCTCGTTGGCGGCGCCGAAGTCGGCCGGGTCCAGCGCCAGCGTCTCGCCCGTGTAGGCGAGCGCTTCCTCCGGCCGACCGAGCTTCCGCAACAGCGCTGCCTTCAAATGCCGCGCCTTATAGTTGCGGCTATTGCGGATTAGCGAGCGCTCGGCCAACTCGAGCGCCTCCGCATAGCTGCCGAGGCCGCAGGCGATCGCGGCCAGCGAATAGTAGCCGCTGTCCTGCCAGGCAGCGGACCAGACGGCTTTGTAGAAGGCGGCGAACGCCTCTTCGTCTCGCCCTTGCAGCTGCAGAGCCAGCCCGAGCTGGTACAGCGCTTCGCTGTCGTACGGGTTCGGGTTGCGCCAGGTCAGCGACTTCACGGCCGTGCGGAAATGCGCCTCCGCCTCGGCGAACCGGCCCCGGCGCAGCAGCAGCGTGCCATAAGCGACATTGATGCGGATATCGCTGGCGTCGCGCTTCAGGCCTTCCAAGTAATACGCCTCCGGCTCAAACGTAGCATGGCGGTATTGCTCCAGATGAAGGCCCGCCAAATACAGCTGCTCGTTCGTCTTCAGCTCCTCCGGCTTCGGCAGCGGCTTGGCGGCTTCCGATACCTGTTCGATCGACGGTTTCGCCGGGCGATACGAGATCAGCAGCCGTCCTTCGCGGTCGCACACCGTCACTCGCAAGTCATGTGGCTGATCGCCTTCATCCAGCGAGACAACGGTTTTGAATGTCTCCACCGGCGACAGCCGCACGGTATCCGATACATAGGTTCGGCGTACGCCTTTGAGCTCCACGACCGCCCCTTCATAATCGGATGTTGCATACGCCAGCACCGTTGCCGTCCGCGCCGTCTCGTCGACTTCGAGGTTAACGGCCGCTTCGATGGAAGCATTTTTGACAACACCGATGTCCTTGTAAGGCATAAAATACTGCTTAAACGACTTCTCCTCATACGGCTGGAGCCAGGTGAAGTCCGGCTGGTTGTCGGTATACACCCCGGTCATCAGTTCGATGTACGGGCCATCCTCGTCCGTCAGGTTGCGGTCCCAAGCCTGACCAAATTCGCCGTTCCCCCAAGTCCATTGCTTCTTCCCCGGGGAAATGTGGTGATTGGCGACATGCAGCAGGCCGGCTTGCACGCCGTGATCGTACCCGCCGACGAAGTTGAAGTCGGATTTGTAAGCCATGTAGGACGTGGGGACCGGGATGTTTTTGTAACGAGAAATATCTACGCCCTCCGAATAATCCATCTTGTAGTACGTGCCGGTGGCAATCGGAAACCGTGAGACGTCGCGCTTGCCATGATCGAATACGGCGGTAACGTCCGGCGGAAACACGGACTGCGTATGATCATTTACCGCCACGGCCGGGTTAGCCCACCACAGGAACGTTTGCGGCTCCGGCGTCCGGTTATACAGCTGCGCGGATATCTCCAGATACGCCTTGCCTGGGTACAGTGTAAACCCGGCGGTCATCTTCGTGCCATACATGCGGTCAATTTCGCTGACCCAAACGGTGGCGCTGCCGTCCTCTCCCTGCTCCAGCCGGTACTCAACCGGGCCAAAAGTGTTCGTCCGGTGATGCTGCGGCCAGTTGAACTCGATGCCGCCGGAAATCCACGGCCCGGCCAGGCCAACTAGCGCTGGTTTGATCACGCGGTTGCAATAAACGAAATCGTAGTTGTTCGTCTTGTCGAGCGCACGGTAGATCCGTCCGCCGAGTTCCGGCATGATTTCGATCCGCACGTACTCATTTTCCAAAATCGCCAGCCGATAGCTGACCTCCCGCTTCTCATCGTAAATCTTATCGATGACCGGATAGGGATATACCCGTCCGGAGCTGCCTTGATATACGCGTTTTTCCAAAAACATCGGGTTCTTGTCCGGCTCTCCAACCCCATACGTCGGGATCAGCTTATCTTCTTCCCAGACTCGAACCGCAGCCTTTGGAGACGCCTCCCGCTGTTGAACGTTCATCTCAAATCCTCCCCTTCATTGGTTGAATCGGTTGTAACCCCAATGTACCCCGGAGCTGAAGGAATTCCAATTGACGAAATACGGGAAATGATGGACTATATTCTTATGAGGAGGCGTTTCTGTGGATCATCAAATTCGCAAGCCGGACGGTTTTGAGGCGCAAAAGCTGTTTGTGCAACCGGACTATATGCTGAAGGAACTGAAAAACTCCGCATTGACGTGCCCGCTGTTTGTTAGCGATATCGGGTTTTTCCCGAACGCCCTGCACCATTATCGGGAACGGCCCGAGGGGGCGGACGCTCATATCTTCATCTATTGTGTGGAAGGCGAAGGATGGGTGGAATGGAGCGAGGAACCCACGGATGGCAGACCAGACCGCTCAGGAACGACGGCGAGCAGAATGCAACAAAGCTACCCGCTGACCGAGCGCCAGCTGGCAGTGATTCCTGCGCATAAGCCGCACCGATATGGGGCTTCGACCGATAAACCCTGGAGTATCTACTGGTTTCACCTGCAGGGCGAGGATACCAACGCGTTGATTCACACCTACGGCCTGGACCAGGGCGGCCCTGTCCGGCTGCCGCTGAGCGTACATGCCCAGCTGTTGGAGCATTTTGAGCAGTGTTACCGCCTGCTTCATGACAAGCACTACTCTCTGCCCGTGCAGATCCATGTCGCCCAGACCATGCGCCACTTGCTTAGCAGCATCGGGCTCAGCGCCGAACGGTCGGCGCAGGACCGCAAACGCGAACGCTATTTCGATGAAGCGGTCCGCTACATGACCGAGCGGCTGACAGAGAGCCTCACGCTGTCCGAACTGGCGAAGCAGGTTGGGCTGTCCAAGCAGCATCTCGTCTACTTGTTTAACCGGGAGGCGGGGCTTCCGCCAATCGAATATTTTCTGCGGCTGAAAATGCAACGGGCCGGACAGCTCCTTGACCTCACCGGCTTAAGCGTCAAAGAGATCGCCGGTGCGGTCGGCTTGTCCGACCCGTATTATTTTTCGTGATTATTTAAGAAAATCATGGGGTACTCCCCAACCGAATACCGCCGTATTCCGAAGGGATAAGCCCCGGAGCGGCCGAAGCCTTCCTGCGCCGACATTACTTGCCGATGCGCATCAGGACCGCCTCGCGGGCGGCTTTCGTCAAACCGCCAAGCACCAGATCGTACGAGTGGTCGATCATCGCCTGCAATTCGTCCATCGACAAGCTGCCATCTGCGGTGACTGTATTCCAGTGCTTTTTGTTCAAATGATACCCCGGCTTCACGCATTCGTGCTGTTCCCGGAGATTGGCAGCGATCATGGGGTCACATTTCAGCGAGATGCTTGCTGTTTCATCATCGGCGGTAACAGGCAGCAGAGCGAACATTTTGCCCCCGACCTTGATGACCGTCGTATCCGGGCCAAAAGGATACTCCTCGACCGCCCCTTTTTTGGACAAACAATATTCAACCAACTTACGGTACACGACCCTTCCCCCTCATTGGCTTGCTTATGTTGTAACTATACGTCAGATGGGTGCCGAAGTTTCGCTTCGGCGGTTGCAGCGTTTGCTTCGCCAGCTGTTCGCCGCCCGCGTAATCGCCGGCGAACAGCCGCTCGCGAATCGCGGCCAGCGCCGCTTTGCCTCCGAGCCCGGCGGCGCCAACCTCCTCCGCTTGGCCGGACCAATAGGTCGATTCGGTCAGGTTCCAGACCTCGCGCTCCGGTGCGGCCATCACGACGGCGCCGATCCGCCCGATGCCCGCGGGCAGCCCCTCAGACCAGCCTGCAGCCGGCTTGTCATACCAGAGCTTGGTTGCGCCATGCTCCGCCGCATTCACCTTCATGGCCGAGCCACCGCCTCGCCGGCAGCCATCCGGTCGTCCGGGATCAGTCGATATGTTGCCCCGGCTTCCGTCTCAAATCGGAGGTCGCCATCCTCCATCGTTTCCACGGCCACCTTCACACCGCCGTGGTATACGGTCAGCGGCGTCCCTCCGTCGAGGCCGACCCGAACGCGGCAGGCATGGCCCAGCGTCGACACGATCTTGGCCTCAGCCAGCTTGCCGTTCGCCCAGCGCAGGCTAACCTCGAAGCCGCCGCGGGCGCGAAGGCCGCGGATCTCGCCGTCCGGCCAGGCCTTCGGCAGAGCGGGCAGCAGTACCAGCGCGGGGCGGTGCGACTGCAGCAACATTTCGGCGATGCCCGCCGAAGCGGCAAAGTTGCCGTCAATCTGGAACGGCGGATGCGCGCCCAACAGGCTGGCGTAAACGCCGCCGTGGTTATAGCGCTCCGTTTCGCCGTCCTTCACCAGCCGCAGCATATTGCCGAGCAGCCGCAGCGCCCGATCGCCGTCGCCGAACCGGCTCCATAGAGCAACTCGCCAGCCCAGGCTCCATCCGGTGCTTTCATCGCCCCGCCGCTCCAGCACTTGCCGCGCAGCGGCGAACAGCTCCGGCGTCTCCTCGACCGAGAGCTGGCGGCCGGGATAGACACCCACCAGGTGGGAGGTGTGCCGATGATGGACATCCTCATCCTCGAAATCCCGGCTCCACTCCTGCAGTTGCCCATACTTCCCAACCTGCAGCGGCAAGAGCCGCTCCCGGGTCTGCCGCAGTTCCTCGCGGAACGCTTCATCGATGCCAAGCACACCCGCCGCCTCAATGCAGTTCGTAAACAGCTCCCAGATGAGTGACAAGTCCATGGTGGCTCCCTCACTGATCCCCGCTGCACCGCTTGCCGTGCGGAATTTATGCTCTGGCGAGGTCGACGGCGAAGTGACGAGATAGCCGGACTCGTCTTCGATCAGCCAGTCGAGGGCAAACATCGCAGCGTCCCTCATGATGGGATAAGCAAAATCATGTAAATATGCGACGTCCCCGCCAAAGACGTAATGCTCCCATAAATGCTGGGTTAACCAGACACCACCCATCGGCCACAGCGCCCAGACCGGGTCGCCATCGCCGAAATCGCCCACCGGGGCGGTGTGCCCCCAAATGTCCGAGTTATGATGGGCCACCCACCCCCGAGTACCGTAGTTGACGGAGGCCGTTTTCGCCCCATTCTCAGCCAGGTTGCCGATCATCTCCAGCAGCGGCCAGTGGCACTCTGCCAGGTTGCATACCTCGGCCGGCCAATAGTTCATTTCCGCATTGATATTTAGCGTCCAGTTGCTGCTCCACGGCGGCCGAGTCATCGCGTTCCAGATTCCTTGCAGATTGGCCGCCTGCGTCCCAGGTCGGGAGCTGGAGATCAGCAAATATCTGCCGTAATGGAACAGCAGCTCAACCAGCCCCGGATCAGCGGCTCCGTACTCTACGATCCGCCGCTCCGTGTCCAGTCCTTCCGGAGCTGCTGTCTCCCCTAACCACAGGCTGACTCGGTTAAACAGGGCTTGGTAGTCCTCGATATGCCGGGCTTGAATCTCCCGATAACGGCTGCCCAATGCACCAGCCAAGTCCGCCTTGGCCCGAGATGCAGCCACTTCCGCCGGAATTGATTCCGGCCGCCCCGCACCGGGGATTTGATCGAATCGATCAAAGCTTGTCGCGGCGCTGAAATACAATACCGCCTCTGTAGCATCGAGCACGCGAATCCCGTCCCCGTGGGCGCTGACCCGGCCGTCGGTTTCTGCAACCGCCAGTCGTCCCTCAAAAGCCATTGCCGGTGAGATTTCCGGATCGCCGTAGCGGATCGGGCGATCTGCGTTCACGTAGTTCGGCTCCACCCGTTCCGGAGCTGTCCCCCGCAGCACGAATGCCCCATCTTCCACAGCAGTATCGTGGCGGAGCGGGCTGTCGAGTCGGGCATGAAAAGCAAGCGCTCCCGGTTGGCTGCACGTCAGCCGCATGGCGATGATCCGATCGGGATGGGAAGCGAAGACTTCACGCTTATAGCTTACTTCCCCAACGTTGTATTCCGTCACATGGACAGCGTTTGCCAAATCCAGCGTGCGCCGGTAATTCCGACAGGCGGCTCCGTGCTCGAACGTCAGCTGTAAATCGCCAAACGGCAAATAGGATTCCGTGTATGGCCCCAGCATCTGGCGCCCCAGTTGATCTGCCTCCTCGTAGCGGCCTTCCCGGACCAGCTTCCTTACCTCAGGCAGTACCTGCCGGGCGGAAGGATTGTTCCAATCGCGCGGATATCCGGACCACAACGTATCTTCATTCAGACTGATCGTTTCCCGTTCCACCCCGCCGTAAATCATCGCGCCAAGGCGTCCGTTTCCGATCGGCAATGCTTCGGTCCAGACCGCAGCCGGTCTGTCGTACTGTAGCCTAGTGTTTTGCTCCATCTTGTTTTCCTCCCCTACCAGATCTTTAGTTACTCTTCACCTGCTCTTCATCGCCAAGAAACACATTGTCTGCGATCACCGCATCCGGGCATGCCTCCAAGATGACGGCACTTCCCTGGTCAAATTCCCCAGCGAACGCCAGCGATATCTCGTTCCCTCGAAACACCAAGTCCTGTACGCAACGTGCGGACAGCAGCAAGCCGCACACCGATTCGAAACGATTGTGCACGATGGCAATTCCGCGATGAACCGCTATCTCCGGATGTACCTCCCGATTCTCCGGCGCAATGGTGATCACTGCATGCGTTTCGCCGCCGCAGTCGAAGAATTGATTATCCTCGATAACCATCTCCTCAACTGTACCTGACTCAAACCAGGAGCGCGCATCAGCCGCAACAAGAATGGCGCTCATCTGTATCCTTTCAAATACGTTACCATGGATCACGGTTCGCCGCCGCGTGGAAGCCAGCACCCCGCGCGTCGGAATACGGGCGAAGTGGTTGCCCGTAATTTCCACCTCCGGGGACCAGGTGACGTTCTCGATCACATCTTGCGGCCTCATCTCCCTTGGGGTTGGCTGCTCCAGCGTAAGCAGCAGCTCGCGAGGGTTTAACCGCAGAACCTCACTCACCCTGCCGCTTCCGTAGGTCACCAGCGTATCCGTATGAACGAAGCCGATCTCGTCCCCGGCACGGAAAGCCGGGATCCCATAAGTTTGAGGATGCATGAACCTTACCAACAGCTGATTAGGCGCCGGACGGCCAACAATTTGCAGGTAGGTCCCATGGACGTTAATCGCGTCGTCATGTGCCCCGGCAAACCGGCAATCCCGAATCACCGCTTGCCCCCGGCAGCCAGACAGATGGATGAAATCCGCGAAGCCGGCCACCGTCCGGCCGCTTTCGGCCCTTGGCGACAGGTCCAAGCGCTCGAAAACAAGGTTTTCGCTGAATTGTCCCACCAGCCCTAGCCCATGCATAAAATGAAACCCGCAGCCTGTGAACGTGATATTCGCACTTTCATGGACAAGGACGCCTACTTGATCACGGATTCCATCCCGCATCTGAACTACGCGACCGGGGGCCAATCCCTCAGGTATACCGCGGTCAAAATAAAACCTGATCCGACCAGGACCAACTTCCTCCACCAGGGCCGTCTTCCGCTCCAGCCAATTGTCCACCCGCCAGGTTGTATTTTCCGCCGGTTCACATAGCTGCATCGGCCCAGACTGAAAGCGCCAGCCCTCACCAACCCATATCAGTCGGCCTTCCTGAATAGCATACCTCGAATCGGGATGCACCACCGCCTCCATCCAACACGCCTCAGGCTCGCAATGCACCACGGTCATTTCTGCCACCGTCGGTTGGGCGTAATCGAAGTGAAGGTCCTGGATGACGATGTCCTTGCTGCCGTCGATCAGCAGCATTGTCTGCTTGCCGTGGAACATGAACAGAGACCCGTTCCCCTTAATGGTCAACTGCTTTTGTCCTTTCAGCAGCATCCCAATTGTTTTCGTAATATCGAAATGCTCCTCTTCACTTGCGGTATTGGTGACATGATAAGGAGCCCGAATCGCCGATTGCGGATAAAAATGATACCGGCCCAAAGGCACCTCCAGCACAACAGGCCCTTCTGTTTGCATAGCGGCTTCCAGCGCCATCTGCATCGCGGGCTGCGTATCCTCTTGCGTATCCAGCCGAGCCCCATAATCACTTAAGGAGATCACAATCACAGGTAGGTTCATCCTCCTCGGGCACCTCCATTCGGAGCGTATCCCACATGTGTTCAGAAGCTAGTCCTGGCGTTATCCTATCTTCGCTCAACATACCACATCTGCTCCTCTCCATCTATCACTGTTTTGGAAAAATAATGCCGGAAAATGTCCCTTTTGGGGGCTGAGAAAAAAGGAATGCCGGCCCAAAGGCCGGCTTCCTTGATTCAAGCCGCGATCATGCGACCAGAGAGGATCTAATTATTTCGCCAATTGATCATAAGCCTTCTGCAGGATCTCCAGATAACGATCCAGCTTCAGATCCTTCAGCCCTTTCACATAAGCGTCCCAATCCTTGTTCAGATCCTTGTTGCCCGTGATGAACTGCAGTTGGCTCTGCTCAATATAATTTTTCAGGTTCGTTTGCAGCATGCTGGCTTCGTCAATTTCGCTCGGATCGATCCAGATCGCCCAGATAGGGAAAATCTCACTCGGCTCATGCCCCTGATAGAGGAGCGTAGCGTTGTACAATCTGCGTTCATAGCCGTCCGAAGCATAAATATCTTCACCTTGAACCCAAGTGTCGCGATACTCCTTCGGCATATAGAAATGCCCCATGCCGCTCCAGCCTGCATTACGCGGTGCTTCGCCTTCCTTCATCGGGATTTGCTTGACCATCGGCGTTGCATTTTCGCCCAGCGCTTTATCCCCAGGCTCCGGATCGGTCCAGTCGATGCCCTTCAAGCCGCTGGCGGCATTCGTTTGGCCTTCCGGCGTGTACATGTAGTCAATCGCTTTAATCAAAGCGATTTGCGCTTCCTCGCTGGCCTTATTCGTAATGACGAATTTCGCCCCAGAGGTGACGCCGCCGTTGTCATGCGTCGCATACGAAACCCCATTTGGCCCGCTCAAAGGCGCCAGCGGGTTATAATGGGCGGAACGCGAGTTGCCCGGATCGATGTTGATGAAGATCGCAGGATGCATACCTGCCCCGGCACCGAGAATTTCCGCATCTGCGTTTTCCCCGATTTTCTTGTAGGCTTCCGCGTTTTGCGTAAAGGCCCCCGGGTCAATCAACCCTTCATCATACAGCGATTTGATATAAGCCAAACCTTCTCTCCATTCCGGCTTGATCGCTGCCGAGACGACCTTCCCATTCTCCAGATTTAAGTAGTTGCGGTCGTCGTCATATACGAAGGCATTCATCAGATACGGCACGATACGTACGCCAAAGTCTTCAATGGAACCGCTGAGCGGCACTTCGTCGGCTTTGCCGTTACCGTTTGGATCTTGAGTTTTGAACGCCTGCAGCATCGCTTTGAACTCTTCCGTTGTTTTAGGCTCTTCCATATTCAGCTTCTTCAGCCACTCGGTATTCACCCACATTTTGTTCGGATAAGAGCAGTGGAAGCACTCCGTATAAGCGCCAAGCCCGTAAATATTACCGTCCGGAGCTGTGTACAGCGCTTTCATTTCTGGCGTTTCTTCCATGGCCTTTTTAATGTTAGGGGCATATTTATCGATCAGGTCGTTCAGCGGAATCAACACCCCTTGCTGGCCGTATTTTAAGTACATCCGCTTGAGAGAACTCATCGATATATGCCGTCAACAGGTAAGCCTCCGGGTAATCGCCGCTCGCCAATGAAATTTGGCGTTTCTCCTTCGCGCCGTCAGACGGGTTAATCTGCCAATTAAATTTAATGTTAAACTTCTCTTCCAAAAACTTCGTAAACTTGTTGGTCGGAATGTCGATGCCCGATTCCTGAACTGCGAACACGCTGATTTCCACCGGTTTCGTGGATTCGGCGCCGCCGGACGAGCCGTTGCCCTGGGCGCTGTTCGAGCTCTCTGTATTTTTCCCCGAACAGCCGCTGAGGACCAGCGTAACCGCTAGAACCAGCATGAACATACTAAGCAGGGTTTTTTTCAAATTCAAATTTGATCGCTCCCTTTTTGTATAGATGTCATTCGTTTCCCTTCTGCAACTCTCATGGTGCCAATCGAGAGCATCACCTCCTTCTATCATGAAGTCCGCCGCCTTTTGGCGCAACCGCTACTTTATGGAGGAGCAGGAATCAGCCTTTCACTGAACCAACCAACATCCCTTGAACAAAATAGCGCTGCACAAACGGATAGATGATCAGCACCGGCAGCGTGGCCACCACAATTAACGAGTATTTCAGCAATTCAGCCAACTGCTGCTTCTCGACCATGGCGATCGCATCCATGTTGCTGCCGCTGTTGTTCTGGATAATGATGCTTCGCAAGATCAGCTGCAGCGGGAACAGATCCGCCGACTTCAAGTAAATCAACGCATCGAAATAAGCGTTCCACTGCCCAACTGCATACATCAGCACGAGTACGGCAATGATGGGTTTCGACAACGGCAGCACTACGCTCCAGATGAACCTCAGATCGCTGCAGCCGTCGATTTCACTTGCTTCCAGCAGCTCCTCGGGAATCGAGGTCTGGAAGAAGGAGCGGGCGATGATCACCTGCCAGACCCAGATCGCATTGGGGATCAGAAGGGCCCAGCGCGTATCGATTAGATCCAGCCCCTTCACCACCATATAAGTCGGAATCAAGCCCCCGCTAAAAATCATCGTGAAGGTAATAAACATCATTAACGCGTTTCGTCCGAAGAACGAACGGCATGACAGCGGATAGGCAATCATGATGGTCAACGTGACACTGATCAGGGTTCCGGCGGTTGTATAAAAGATCGAGTTCAGGTAGCCGGTGATCACCTCACCTCTGCGAAACAATTCTTCAAAGCCTCTAAACGACAGGTCCACCGGCCACAACCAGACCCGGCCTGACGTAACCGCCGCCGGAGAGCTGATGGAGCTGCTGATGATATAGATGAGCGGATAAAGCACAATGATGACGAGCAGGGTCAGGATCACGTAGATGAAGCCAAGAAATATCCGGTCTCCTGCTGATTCTTTGATTCTTCGCTTTGGGGTTGCTATAGCTGCCATATCCTAACTCCTTTCCTACCAGATGCTGCTCTTCGTCAGCCGCTTGGCCAATCCGTTAACAGTCAGCAGCAGAACGAGATTGATGATGGAATTAAACAAACCAACCGCAGTGGCGAAGCTGTAGTTCGCATTCAGCAGGCCGATTCGATAAACGTAGGTTGCGATAATTTCGGAATTCACCAGGTTTAGCGGATTTTGCAGCAGGTACACCTTCTCGAAGCCGAGCGCCATGACGTTGCCGACGTTCAGGATCAGGATGATGACGATGGTTGGTACGATACCTGGCAAATCGACGTGGCGAATTTTTTGAAACCGCGAAGCGCCGTCCACCTTCGCCGCTTCATACAAGGTTGGATCAACTCCCGCCAAAGCAGCCAGATAGATCACAGCGTTATAACCGGCGGTTTGCCAAATGTCCGACCAGACGTAAATCGAGCGGAACATCCCCGGTTCCCCCAGGAAATTGATGGACTCAAACCCGAAGTAATTGAGAGCGACATTGGCAAAGCCGAGCCGAGGGGCAAGAAACAGCATAATAATCGACACCATAACCACCGTCGAAATGAAATACGGTGCAAAGGAAACCAGCTGCACGAATTTCTTGAAGCGGCCGGCGCGAATTTCATTGATCATTAACGCTAAAATGATCGGAATCGGAAATCCGGCAAGAATGAGATAACCGCTGAGAAAAATTGTGTTCTTCACCAACGTCCAAAACTGTGGATTTTCAAAGAACAGCTGGAAATGCTTGAACCCTACCCACGGACTTCCCCAGATCCCTTTGATCACGTTGTAGTCCTTAAACGCCAGCACCGCATTCAGCATCGGGTAATATTTAAAAATTAGAAAAAACAAAATGGGAGGAATGACCAGCAGATGCAGCTGCCAGTGCTTCTTGATATTTCTGCGTGCGGTCCGCCAGTAGCTGGCCTTGCGCTTGGCGTCCGGGACGTAATCCGGTTTGAAAGCAAGTTGTTTTTCCAGAACAATTCCCCCTATACGTTTGGTAAGCACCTTGATGGATATGATAGCGTTTTCTCGTTGAGTCGATCATAGGGCATGTTTGGCGGCATTGAACAGGTACACTTCCGTCTTTTGGCGTACAGTTCTCCCGTTTTTGAGGGAACATTCTTCGGTACGGGAGCCATGATTCCGCAAATAAAAAACAGCGACCGCCCCCTTCCCATTGGAAGGTACGGTCGCTGTGAAAGCCGGGATGAATCGTGAGGCCGCTTGGGATCAGTCCTGAAAGGACTGCCTGTAAGCGCTAGGGGAAACTCCCGTTAATCGTTTAAAAGCCCGCCGGAATGAGTGGAAACTGTTATACCCCACCCGGGCGGCAATTTCATCAACGGTATAGTTGCTCTCCTTCAGCAACAATGCGGCCTGATCCATCCGCACTTTAATCAGATGATCGGAATAATTCACTCCGGTCACTTCTTTAAACAGCTGGGAGATGTATTTCTCCGGTCGTTCCACGTGCTCTGCAACCCGATATAACGTCAGATCGGGATCGCAATAGGCTTCAGCTGTATACTCATAGATCTGTTTGATCAGTTGGGCGTGCGAATCCTTCTTCTTATTGGCGATAAAGCTGCACAACTCCTGCATGATCCCATGGATCTCCTGCTGAATCGTCTCCAGCGGGAACCTTTTCACCCTGAAGGAAGATCGTATTGCCCTTGGCGTCGTAGATATGAACCCACCCGCCACTCTGCTCCGTTAAGCCGGATAACAGCCCGGTCATCGTCTTCTGGTCGATCAGAACGACCACAATCGCTGACGACGTATCGTTAAAGCTGTCCAGCGGCAGCGACTGCATGTAGGTGATCACAGAAGTTTTCACATCGCGTTGGATGAACGGGGTCAGCGGCTTGATTTCGCTGCGGTGAGTTTGGCCCAACACCTGCTGCTCCCATTCCTCAAACGATAGATTGTCGTAATGAAAATATTCATAATAATGCTCTGGCCGGTAGGACGACCCGGAGGTGATAATCAAATTATAATTCGCCAGATAGATGAAATAATTTTGCAAAAAATCGTTGGTTTGCCCAAACGTCAGCACGTTGCGCATCGCCTTCCAGATGCCGTACACATCCCTCTCCGTACCTCGGTCGTTCATCAAGGCGTTAATCTCCTGGCTGATCGCCAGCTGCCGAGTCATCCCCTCCACTTCCGCCATCCGGTGCTCGAGCAGCTCTTGGCTCTTCTCCAGCTGGATGACGCTGTTCTCAATCGAGATCGACTCTGTTACCGAAATGGAAGTCCGGTACGAGATGTACCCGCCGATGCATGGGATGACCCCCCATCTTTTTTGGTAGCGCTCTCATATAACGGCCGAGCCGTCCGCTTTTTTCGTTTCATCATTATATCTACTGCGTATTTCTCTGTCCAGCGGCATGGAGCGCCCCTTCTATCCCAGCATATCGAGGTTCACCTCGATTGGATAGGGTACTCCTGGGTCGCCTAGCGTACATTTTTCCTTCTCTGTCCCCGTAAAAACCGCATCGTGGCGCGGGTTTGCAATCCTCTGCGGTTGTCCGTAACAAGAGCAGCAAAAAAGAGCAGCCCAAGCCCTCTCTAGAGCCGGGCTGCATGCGCTATCGTTCACATGAGGCTGAGTTCAACCTTATTCGTGAAGCTTCTCAACAAAGCCTTATACTCATCCGAGTCTTCCAAATAACCGTAATGGGCACTATTTTCAAACACATGAAATTGCGAATGGGGTACAAGCGATTGATAATACTGAGTCGATTCGGGGGTAGCCTCATCATAGCGCCCGCAGACAAACAATGCAGGAATCGCAATCTGATTCAACTCCGAAGTACAATCAAAGGTTTTCAAATTCCCTGTCGGACAGAACTCGGAAGGTCCCCACATCGTCAGATATACTTCGGAATTGGATTTTGCCCGATTCTGAATGACCACTTCCGGAAGAGGCTCAATCCGGATTAAGTGCCTCTTGTAATATTCGTCAACCGCATTTCGGTACTCCTCAGAGTCGGTGGTCCCTCGTTCTTCATTGCGAACAATCGCCTCACGGACTTCTTGAGGCAGCTTGGAGATCAGAACATCTGCATCCCGTTTCCAGCGTTCCGCACTTAAGCATGGACTGGAAAAGGTAATGCTTCGCACGCCCTTCGGCTTCCGTTTTATTAAATAAGTGGCAGCCAGCATCGTTCCCCACGAATGCCCCAGAAGGTGAATTTCATCCAGATTTAATGCTTGTCTCACACATTCCAGCTCTTCAACAAACCGATCGAGCTGCCAGAGTGAAGGATCACCTGGCCGCTCCGAGTTCCCCGAGCCCAGCTGATCATAGAAAATAACCGGCCGCTCATCCGCCAGATCTTGAAGACCGGCTTTCAAGGAATGATGTGTCCCTCCAGGACCCCCATGCAATACAACCAGCGGTGTCTTGGAGCCGGTTCCTACTCGAACGAACCAGACTTTCCCCCCGGGAACATCAATATATCCTTCCTGTTCTGTTAGTTCCTCCATGTGTTCTCCGCCTTTCCCTAAATATGAGAATTATAATACTCCATCCTTCCCTCCCAGAGCAAAAGATCTTAAGTCAAGATGGTAAGCTTTACGCTCCTGCAACAAATAAAAAAATGAGAATTTGAAATAAATTGTGAATTAACAACAGGAATGGGATCTCTTATAATAAACGAAACGGTTTGGGAGAGTTGGTTATGCGAATGAACTGGTATTACCGTACGATTCTTTCCTATGCTCCGATCTTCTTCGTGATCATTTCTTCCATGATCTTCGTGATTTTCTTAGCCCTCAACAATGCTTCCGAGCGAAAATACTTGGAAACCAACAAAGCGATCCTTGATCGGATCGTCTTTCACGCGGATGCGAATCTCATGCTGATCGAGCGCAATGTCGTCAGTAAGCTGCTCATGGACAGCGAGATTCAGGACTACTTCGCCAACACCTCGCAAGATGCATTAGATGACTTCTTACTGCAGAAAAAGCTGATTGACCTAAGCTTAACTTTGCCTTTTGCCAACACCATTTACATTTACAATGAAGCCGAGCAACGAATTATTTCGGATTTGGGGTCCTATTCGCTCCGTTCATTTGGGGATGCAGACTTTCTGGCAGCCAACTACGGCAGAAAGGAAGCGGCAGGATGGTTTAATCCACGCTCATTCGCTTACTCGCCGCATGAGGAGGAAGCCCAGCAGGTGGTCTCCCTGGTGAAATTTGTATATACCGGAGACGATATGCGCGGAGCACTGGTGGTCAACGTATATCAGCGCTCTTTTATGGAATACCTTAATTCCTTTGGTGAAAGCGATTACAATCGAGTGAGACTAATTGATGCTGCTTCGCCATCCCCGGATCAAGTGACGGCCATGAACCCGATTCAAGTTCAATCGGATTATACCGGCTGGACCTATGTGTCAGAGGGGGTTCATGATCAGGGCTACAACTGGCTATCCCTCTTCTCGAGCGCGTGGATGGTCATTTGGATCATCTTGATCTTGCTGGCGCTGATCGGATTTACTATCATCACTCACATTCATTACAAACCGATCCAATCGATCACGGAAAAGGTCAGCCAATTCTCGAACCGAAAAAGTGAGGAGCTGGGCATTAAAGGGGCAAACAATGAGTTCACCTTCATCGAAATGGCGCTGGACCATCTCTTGAAGCGATCGCTGGATTACGAGAACCTGCACAAGGAAGACAGCTTGTTGCGGCAACAACGATTGTTTCATGATCTGTTAGCGGGTCATCTCGTGTTAACGGATGAAGAATTCCAGCAGCGACTGACCGAGTTTAATTTGTCTGCTCCCTATGACCGGTTAGGCGTGATGGTAGCCGAACTGGACCGATATGCCGAGTTTACAGATAGGTACAAGGTCAAAGACCAGAACTTGCTGAAGTTCATTGTTGAAAGCGCATTCCGCGATCTAGGCCAAAGCCATCATGTCTTCGTCTGGCATGCCTGGATGGAGCCGCATCGCATCGCCTTTGTCGTACATCACACCGCCGATTCACACAGCACCCAAGCGACCATCACCTATGCAGAGGAATTTAAAAAATGGATTCATCAGCATCTGGAGCTGACGCTGACGATCGGCATCGGAGCCGATTCAACCTCGATTGAGACCCTCGCTGATTCCTATCGGAACGCGGTGGAGAATGTGGAGCTGAAGACGGTACTAGGTATTCATTCCATCATCGATAATCGGCGAAGCGCAGGCATTCTAAATCTGGACCGATATGCGTATCTACAAGCATTGGATTATGCCGCCCAGTCCTTCCGTATGAATGATAGCGAATGGCGGGCGAAACTAACCCAAGTCTTGGGCGAACTCAGTAAAATGCAATTCCGCAAGCGGGATATGGTGGAGTTCGCTCAGGCGTTCCTTAAACGGATGGACCAGGTCGTATTGGCCATGTCCCCCCCTATCCAATCGCGCTGGAAAAGCGAGTATCAAGAGCGGTTCGCTAATCTAGCTGAAACGATGGAGACGCTGGCAGAATTTCAAGAACAGTTCATGAGCCTCATGAATCAGTTCGAAGCCTGCGTGGAGGAAGACCGGCAAGCCCGCAGACATCATAGCTTGGCGATGCAGGCCAAGCATTACATCGATGCGCATTTCGCCGACCCCGGCCTCTCCCTGGTTCAAGTCAGCGACTATTTGAACCTGCAGCCCAGCGCCTTAAGTGTGATTTTCAAGGAGGAAATTGGGGAGAAATTTGTGGACTATGTCTTGAAGGTCCGGATGCAGCAAGCGAAGCAGCTCCTGTTGGAAACGGAGGACTCGATCCAGTCGGTGGCGATCAACAGCGGTTACCAGAACGTGAATTCCTTTTATCGCGCATTCAAGAAATTTCAGGACATTCCGCCAGGAGAGTACCGCAATATGCACCGCGCAACGTAAAAGACATAAAAACTGTGTTCCCAACGAGGAAGGAGGGTTCGCCATGCCCCTGTTGAGGTTGTGGTTATCAAAGCTGGCGCTCATCGTTATTCTGGGCGTCCTGTCGGGCTGCAGCGGATTTGGGGATCCGAATCTGCTGGGTTGGGCTGCCAGCCCTCTCCCAAACTTGGAATCAGACGAATTCACAGCCAATCATGATAGCTGGACAACACTTCGTATTGAACTGTTCGAACGGAGCAATAAACCGATCGGCGCCCCCACGATTACCGATAATCGGATGACGCAGTACATTCAGGAGCATTTCGGAAATCCGGAACGGATTAAGATCGAATTTGTCACCATCCCTCGGGCGGAGGAGGTCCGGCGGCTGCAGGTGTTAATGGCCGCTAATCAAGCGCCGGATATCGTGTTCACCTATGATCTGCCGACCGTCTACAATTTCTACACCCAAGGGAAATTGACCGATTTATCGCCTCTGCTGGACCAGTACGGATCCAGGTTGAAGGAGCTCCTCGGGGAAGAGATTTTGAGTTATGGACGTATACAAGGAACACAGTTTGCGATTCCTGCAAAGCGGGTGCTGACGGCCCGAACCACGACCTTTATCCGTGAGGATTGGCTCCGCGAAGCTGGACTCTCCCTGCCGGAAACGACAGAGCAGTTTTACCGGGCGCTCCAAGTGTTTAAAAAGAATCGGTTGCAGAAGACCGGAGAGGTCATCTATCCTTTCGGTCAAATCGATTATTACCATACCGCCCCGCTGCAGTACTCATTTTGGGATTGGGACCAGATCACCGAGGAGGACTTATACGCTGAGCCGGGTTGGACGATGCCCGGGAACAAGGAGGCGTTCCGATTCCTGAACCGTCTGTATCACGAGGGGTTGATTCATCCCGAATTCCATTTGGACCGGTTCGCCCAACAATTTCAGAAAGACCTGGTGAACGGTCGCGTTGGAGCCGCATCCCCCAATACAAATGAGCCTGTTTATATGGGATATCTGGCTGAACTGTTAAAGAACGACCCCAATGCCATCCTAACGCCAATCGATCCCTTCACCAGCGCCAGCGGCAAGAAGACGAAGCCGATACTGGAAGATACGGGTATGTACATCATGGTTCCAAAAACGAGCAAAAACGCCGAAGCAGCGATGAAATATTTAAATTGGATGGCGCAGCCGGAGAACATTATTACACTGCAGAACGGCGTGGAAGGCGTGACCTACCGGATGGAAGACGGCGTGCCGGTGACGCTGGAGAACGAGGATGCCAACCGTTTGTTATTTAACTATTTTGACTACTGCATCATTTTAAATGGGAAATATGTCAGCAGCCAGGACGAACGCTTAAATCTGAAAGCCAATGCGAACAACAAACGCTTTGAAGAGTTTACGCGCAAGAGCGTGGAATACGGGATGAATGACGGGATCGAAACCCCGCGCATTCATGCGATTTTGCCTTCCGAAATTCGGTATGCCGCTGCTTTAAATGAGAAGAACGATGAGATTTTCGTGAAGGTCATTACCGCTTCTCCGGAAGCATTTGATGCCGTATACGACGAGGAGGTTGCGGAGTATTTATCTATCGGCGGACAGCAGGTTCGTGAAGAGAAGCATCTGGCTTATCAGAAGCACAACGGCGGAGCACCGTAAGCCGCCCCCTTATGAATTGAGAGCAATTAAGTCATCCCAGAGAGGGTTCTTCCCTTTCTGGGATGATTTTTTTGCCGATCCACCTCCTTCCAGCCCCCGATATTAATTAAAGTTAGTCATATAAAAAAGGTGAAACCCCCCGCAAGAAAAAGAGAAGAAGCCCCCAAAAAA
>NZ_JAWDJI010000018.1:0-1104 GCF_032465655.1 Paenibacillus sp. 3LSP
TCGAAGGAAAACAGACATTCTTGGAGAATATACAAAGTGACTTCCTCCATCCTTGAGGTTTTTGGGTTTGGTCACTTGAAAACTTCTCCAAGTTGGGGTGAAGTCCCTTTTTTATGTCCGAAAATCCTTACGGCTCAAGGCCTCAGATTACTGCAAAACGCTCAATTAATAAACTTTCTGATCAAGACATTCCACTTGTAGCTGATTTGGTTAGACGCCTTATTCATCCTGCAGATCATCATATCCCATATGATGACGAACCTCTAACAGATGAAGATATTCAAGCAGTTAAAGAGGCACGACAAGAATTCCTTGAAGGTAAAACCATAAAATTCGAGGATATTAAGCATGAATTACAAAATTGAATTATCTAAAAAAGCATATAAATACCTAAAGAAGCTTGATCCTAAAACGACGTTTATCTCTTCATATTGAACTACTCTCTCGTAGTCATCAGCATAGCAACGCGTGGCGATGTATATAACAGACTTTGAAATTATTAGATGTATTTGACCTAACAATTTTCATTTAATGAAACGAAGCAGCCCTTATCACAGGCTGGTTCGTTTGTTATCTGACCATCTTCCATAAACGAAGCTACATGAAGTTCCTGATTTCTGATATACATATGCAAATTCTCTTTAACAAGTGAAACCTCAGGAGTTTTGATAGACTGCAATCGGACTAATTTCAATGACAGGGCCATCAAGATAAAAAGATTTTTCATCAAAATCAATGCCGTTTCCGAAAGAGAATCCGTGATTGCTTATATCATTAAATCCCGAAAACAACTTTAACATATCGTCCTCTTTCATTCGAAGTTTACCTGGCAAGAATTTGATCAACTCAACCTTTCCTGGTTCAGGCGTGATTTTTCTCACTCTTCCGAAAATAGTAAATTCTCCCTCTATTTCATAGTGTTCAGCAAATAAGTTATCCTCGGTTAAATTTAGTGAAGCAATAAAGGATGTTGAAACATCATTGTATGGTTTCAAAATAACAGTTGCATTTTTAGGTTTCAATAAGTTTGCAAGTAGCGTCACTTGTTCTGCTGCTAGACTAAAAAGTAGACATGGAGAACCGAGAATCGGGTAAAATGAATCT
>NZ_JAWDJI010000019.1:0-4509 GCF_032465655.1 Paenibacillus sp. 3LSP
GCTATGAGAGCTTATCAGGCAATTCTTAAACAATCTACCCTAGAAACCTTAACAGGTCTCAAAACGCATGAACAAGCCGTAAGAGATAACGTCTATAAAATGGTGGATGAAGGAATTAAATCAGGATTCAAGGACAAAGCAGGGCGTGAATGGACTCTTGAAACATACTCAAGAACGGTAATTGAAAGCACAACGCATCGAACATTTAACGATTTACGTCTGAAAAGAATGCAAGATTTTGATTGTGTAACTGCTCTAATGAGTAGCCATCTATCAGCTAGAAAAGCCTGTGCCGATATTCAAGGTGGATGGGTTCTCACAGTTCCTAAGTCCAAAGCACCACCAGAATTTCAGCATTTACCGTCTATTTATGATCATGGTTATGGTGAACCTTGGGGAACTCAAGGAACAAACTGTAAACATATTCTTTATCCTGGTAGACCAGATGTTAATACAAATAATCAGCCACAATATGATCCAGAAGAAGTACAAAGAAATGCTGAGATCCAGCAGAAACAAAGAAGATTAGAGCGTGACATTCGTTATCAAAAGAAGCGTTTGTCTGCTGCAGAATCTTTAGGTGATGAAGTCACGCAGAAAAGATGCAAAGACATGATCCGTTTTAAACAAGGGAAGATTAGAGAATTAGTGAAAGAACATGATTTCCTTATGCGGGATTATAGCAGAGAAGAGATTCAATCTTAATTTTTCGCCCTGAACATGGCGTTAAAAGGTTTATTTTTTATACTCTCGTGGTCGTTGCCACGTTAAATATTCGAAGGAGGACCAAATGAAAAGAGAACAATTAAAAGAACTAGGCTTATCTGAGGAACAAATTGGCTCAGTCATGGCGCTACATGGAGCCACTGTTAATGAATTGAATAGTAATGTTGCAGCTGCAGAGCAACAAGTAAATCAATACAAAGAGCAGTTAGATGCCAATCAAACAGAATTAGATAGCCTGAAAAAAGCAGCAGAAGGAAATGAAGAACTAACCACTCAATTATCAGATCTTCAAGAAAAATACGATCAAGCAAAAGCTGATTCAGAAAGTAAGATTGCCGAAATCAAAAAAACATCCGCAATCGAACTAGCTCTTACTCAAGCAGGGGCTCGTAATATCAAGGCTGCCAAAGCTTTACTTGATAGTGAAAAGCTGGAATTAACAGATGAAGGAATCAAAGGGTTAGACGAACAATTAAATACATTGAAGGAAAGTGACGGATATCTCTTTGAAGGAGAAACAACACCGCCACAAAATCCCGAACAGAAAAAAGCAACGTTTCAAGGCAATCCGTCAAATGCTGTCCCTCCTAATGATGAAACAGCGCAAATGATTGCTGCAATGACAAGCGACCTAGTTAAATAAAAGAAAGAAGGAAATTAAAATGCATAAAAATATTTTATCAATGAATCTGCAAATGTTTGCTGATAATGCAACTTTAAACTATGCAGAATCTTACCAACAAGGACTCCAAAAACGTTATTCAGAGAACGGTATTTTATATTCTCAAAAATTGTGGAATTCTCCATCAAATAACCTGATCAAATGGGCAGGGGCAAAAACTGTTAAGCTTCCTAAACTATTAATTAAAAATGGGCGGAAAGATCGAACACGACGTTCGATTACAGGGGCTAGTGCCAACTACGAAAATCAATGGGAAACTTATGAATTAACAAATGAACGCTACTGGGACACATTGGTAGACCCTTCAGATATTGATGAAACGAATTATGTAACATCTATTGTCAATATCACCAAAGCTTATAATGATCTTGAAAAAATTCCTGAAAAAGACAAACAAATGTTTTCTTCTCTATACACTTTGAAGAAAGCAAAAGATGGCGGTAAAGGAATCGTAGAACTGGAATTGACAACTGAAAATATTTTGACTCAATTTGATAAAATGATGACCGATATGGATGAAGCCGCAGTTCCAGCTGTTGGACGTTCTTTATATGTGACTCCAACTGTCAGCACTATTTTAAAAAATGCGCAAGGGTTACAACGTACGTTATCAGTACAAAATAATAACGGCGTGATTGATCGAGCAGTAAAACGTTTAGATGAAGTAACGATTGAACCAGCTGTTCCTTCTGCTTACATGAAAACTCTATACGATTTTACTACTGGTGCTGTTGCTGATCCAACTGCACAAACAATCCAAATGATGTTGATTCATATCCCTTGTATGTGTGCACCAGAAAAATACAGCTTTGTTGGTCTAGATAAACCATCTGCCTCAACTGCAGGTAACTACTTGTATTATGAACAATCATATGACGATGTCATTTTGTTTGAAACAAAAACGGATGGAGTATCATTTGTCGTAACACCATCTGCACCCTAATGCGCCCCAAAATCCAACAGGTAAATTTAATGGAGATGGATCAGTATCTGTCTCCTTTGATCCTGTGGAAGGGGCAAAATCATATGTTATCCATTACGCAAACGCTAATGAATCAGATCCACATAAAGCCAAAATGATGGGTTATAGTGAAACTAATAGTTGGACTTTGGCTGCAGAAAATGTTCCATCTTTAGTTGAAGGGGACAAATTTTATTTATACGTACAAACCTTTAACGAACTAGGAGAAGGCTCAAATGAAATAGAAAAAGCTGAGTTTTTAAATGAAAACAAACTTGGATCAGCTTGGAGTGAGCCGATTATTTTAACCAAGGGAGGATCTAATTAATGAAAGCTAAAAAAGCAAATAGAGTCGTTGAAGTTCTTACTGATACGGACAAAGAATTTTATAAAGCCCAGGGCTACGATATTGTAGAACTTGATGCATCAGGTAAAAAATATACTATTGTAGAATCGGCAACAGGTGGAAAAACTTACACAGTGGTTCAATACAACGCACTGCTTGATAAAAATAAGGCGTTGAAAAAAGAAGTTCAGGAACTGAAACAACAACTTCAGCAATTAGAAAACAAAGAAGAACCAGATCGGGAAACTTTGAAAAAAGAATTAGCTGACTTAGGCGTTGAGTTTGCGCCTAACACATCGACTGCTAGACTTGTTGATTTGTTGAATGAAGCTAAAGGCTAAAACTATGAGTTATTTAACGTACGAAGAGTATGAAAAGCTAGGTTTTAGTAAAATTCCTGATCAAAAAACTTTCGATGAATTAGAACCATATGCTGAACGTCAGATTAATCGTTTGACTGCTGATTTCTACTTAAAAAATGACTTAATTCAAGATTCAAATGAATATAGAGTACAAAAATTTAAATTAGCAATGGCCATCCAAGTGGAATATCTGTTTTTAAATGGTGGGAAAACAACCTTACAAGAAATGCTTAGTGGTACACCAACTAGTGTCAGCGTTGGAAGAATGCGAATTGAAGGTGCTAGTGTTGGTTCAGCCACATATGGTAGAACAATGGTTTCATCAGAAGCCTATGCAGAATTAATTTATACAGGACTTCTATATCGGGGAGTTGATTATAAATGATTCCACAAATGCCAAAAGAATATTGTAAGCAGTCCATTATTTTCAAATGCAAAAAGGGAACTGACAAATGGCAAAAGCCGATATTTGATGCTGATATTACAATTGAAAATATGATTTTTCAACCTCAAACAATTTATAGTGGTTCAAATAATAATAGAAAAGTGGTAGCTAACGCTATCGCTTTTTTATTTGCTGGAGTATCCGCACCATTTCCTGAAATTACAAAGGAACATGTAGGATCAGAAATCATATTTGAAGGTACAGCCTATACTTTGGTGACTATAGTAGATAATCGAAATCCTTTCAGCAACGAAGTTAATTCGTATGAATTGGAGGTTTTATAATGATGCATATCAAAGTAGAAAAAAACGGTATAAATAGAAAACTGTCTGTTATGAACATACAAAAGGCTACTTTTTTTATGACTAATCAGATGCACATGGATATGAACTTGTATGCTCCAAAACGTCAAGGCCACCTTCGCAGTGATTCTTATGCACGGGAGAACCATATCGTTTATACAGTTCCTTATGCCAAAGCTCAATTCAGAGGCTTGATAGTGACGAAGTCAGGGAAAATTGTGCGAATTAAAAATTACACAACTCCTGGTACAGGAAGTAGATGGGATTTGCGTGCAAAATCTAAGCATATCAATGCATGGCGAAAAGCTTTCGTTGAAGGAGGGAAACTTTAATGGATCTCTTAGAAAGATTAGCTGATTCGATTGATTCAGTAGAAGGAATGCCAATGCCTTGTGTAATTGGATTTCTAGATGGAGAAGACACCCTTTGTATCTATTCTCTCCCAGGAAGTAGAACAATAGAAGAATATTTTGATGGTACAAAAGAAAGAGAAATGCTTTTTGAAGTGGGATTTAATACAAAAGATCAAGAAAAAGCAAATCATACTTTGTGGCTCATTTCTAATTATTTAGATGAGCTCCCATCCTTAGAATCTAGCAATGAAAGTTTTAAATTTATTAGTTCAGAAATAAGTGATACTCCTTTTGCAAGTGAACAAGATAATGAGGGGCAATCTACTTATTTG
>NZ_JAWDJI010000020.1:0-10443 GCF_032465655.1 Paenibacillus sp. 3LSP
AAAGATTTGGAGCACTTTTTATTTTTTTCAGAAGAGATTACTTTCGAAATTCAGGATTATCTCTTTCTTTTCATTTCTTAAATTTTTTTCATTTTTGTATCGATTGTGTGGCAACTGGCAAGACTCCCTCTGCCTTCAACTGCCCAAGCAGCACCTGGATCGCCGCTTGAGTGTTGGGCTCCTGTTTTCCGTAAACGGCAAGCGCTGAGCGCACATTCTGCACATACATCGTTTCGTACGGGTTGCCCAGGGATAACAGCACATACCGCTTATTTAACTTGTTTAACGTATCAACCACGGTTTGAATTTCGGACCACCCGAACTCACTCGCTACGTTACGGAACTGATAAGAAGCCAGAATGACATAATCTGCCTGCTCCATCTTCTGAAGCACTCCCAATGTTTTGCCTTGACCCATCACGGCAATCTCCGTTTTTAGCGATCGGTTGCTGGCTGTTTGGGTCAGCTGTCTTTGGAGCTGCTCCGCTTGCTCCTTATCGGTTGCCGCAATAACAACTCGGTCGCTTGGTTGAATGGAATCAGGATTTTCACCATGACGGCTGGCGAGAACGGTGACGGCGCGTTCTGCAATTTCCCGCTCTATCGCCCGATGTTCCTCAGAACCAATCGTTTTAAGCGCGCTGAACTTCTGTGGAAGAGACTTCTCTTGATCAAATAATCCGTACTTCGCCTTCAACTCCAAGATACGTTTCACTGACTTGTGGATGGTTTCCACCGGAATGCGCCCGTTCTCCACTGCTTGAACCAGCGTTTTATGAGCAGCTTCCGGATGCTGCGGCATCAGAATAATATCAACACCCGCATTAACAGCTCGTTCGACGGCTTGATTCTCTCCAAAGTGCTCTGCAATCCCGTTCATGGTAAAAGCATCCGAAATGATAATCCCTTGATAACCCAATTCCTCGCGGAGCAAACCGGTCAATACCTTCTTCGACAAAGTCGCCGGAATTGGCACTTGGCTGCCATCCTTCAGTGAAGTCACATGCTCATTCTCAATCGCCGGAAAGGCAATATGTGCGGTCATGATCATCTCCACACCGCCTTCAATCGCGGTCCGAAACGGCTTCAGCTCCACCGCATCAAGCCGCTCTCGGTTATGCGTCAAGACGGGCAAGCCCAAATGGGAGTCCACGGTCGTATCCCCATGCCCTGGAAAATGCTTCACAGCTGCGATCACCCCAGCTTGACGCAGCCCTTGAATCGTGGCGAGACCAAGTCGTGATACCAAATCCGCGTCCGCACTAAAGGAACGCATCCCGATGATGGGATTATCTGGATTACTGTTCACATCGAGGACCGGAGCAAAATTGACCTGCAATCCCAGCGCCCGCAACTCCTCCCCTGTGAGCTTTCCCGCCGCTTTAGCCAGTATCGGATCTCCGGATGCGCCCAGCGCCATCTGACCTGGCAGATTCGTTCCCCCGGGGATGCGCTTAATTACGCCGCCTTCCTGGTCAACGCCAAGAAAGAGCGGAAGTTCGCCGGCTACTTTTTGCAGATCATGGGTGAGCTGCACGACCTGACGGGCATTCACGATGTTTTTATCAAAAAGAATCATCCCGCCCAAATCCAAGTCCTGAACGGTGCGTTTTAATCCTTCATTTACAGTAGTGGTCGCTTGGCCATTCCATTGACGGATGTCAGGCATCAACATTTGGCCCACTTGTTCGCTCAATGTCATATAGGAGATCAACTTGTCCCAGTCCTGCAACGCGATGGCCGCTTCACGTTCAAAGCGAATCACCCGGGCGAGAAACACCGAAAACTCTGCCCGCGTAACAGAACGATCCGGCCGATACGTGCCATCGGCATATCCGCCAATCAGTCCGTTGGAGCTCATAAGTTGAATGGGCTCAGCCGCCCAATGGTGCTGAACATCTGTTAAGCTAACCGACATCCCCCCTGTCGTAAGCGCATATGCGCGAGTTAAAAATGCAGCGGTCTCCGCACGACTCATCGCTGCATCTGGATGGAAGGAACCATCGGGAAACCCGCTGGCCAGCCCATAGTGCTTGGCAATGCCAATTTCATGATAAAAAGGATGGGTTGATTGTACATCCGTATAACTTGGGCTTACCGCCCCGGATTGCAGTTGCTCCGGATACAGCTCTCTTACGAGAAAAGTTACGGCCTGCGCCCGAGTCACTGGTTTCTCTGGTGCAAACTTCCCATTTCCAACTCCAGCAACAGTTCCCCTGTCCGCCATATAGGTAATGCTGTCTTCCGCCCATTTCACATGCTGGAGATCCGAAAACCGTTCTTCAGCTGCAGCACTCCCTGCCAAAATAAACATGGAGCTGAGAACAGCACCTACCATCGGCATCATTTTAAGTTTCATCTGTCTACCTCTCTAGTTGTCTTGTAAAAGGTTAGACGCTTCCGTTGTTTGTATAGTTGCGTTCCGTCCGTTGTTGAAACTGCTGGAAAAAGACAAAGGATAAGCTCGGCAACCAAAGGTCATACTACGTACATTCCGTATTATCCTTTATAGATGGTGGAAGGAGTGCAAATAAGATGAGCAAAGCCGGCAAACGCGGGCATGTGGAGTTTCGTCCGCCAATGGTCCAACTGGCAGCGGATCTGCCGGGGGATGAAGACATGCGCGAACACTTGAATGATCTGAAAATGAATGATGGTTTTCAGGGATCCTGCGGCCCCCTCATGTCAAACGCAAACAGCAAACGAAAGGAAGCCGATGCAGATGAATGAGCAGCTTCAACCTGTGATGGATTGGCTTGAGGCGCATATCGGCGGCAATTTGCATATCCGCAAGCTAGAACAAGGCGATCTCGACGAGATCAAACTGAAATTAGAACAGAAAGGGATCCATGACGATCACAGCCATATGTTTGATGATTATACCGGCGGGCCTGTCTTGTATTTGCGGGGTGAAGGTTGGATCATCCAACCTGGCGGCACGGAGGTTCCTCTTCCCCAGGATACGTATCTCATTCCGGTAAAAGAGTTGAAGCAAGCCCATATCGACGGTCACACCATATCAGTAGAGACGGGGCGTGCCCGTTATGACATTACGGATGCCTAGGCTTATTATCATTACCCCCTAAAAAATCACCTTGATATCCTGGACTAAAGTCAAGGAACCCAAACCGCCTTCGGTCCATACAATTTCAAGATGATCTTCGATACACTAAACATAACTGAGATCTTTTGAAGGGGGCGATTGGGTGAGTTACGAACAGCAGGTGCGGAAGGAAATCGCCGTATGGGAGCACAACATGTTTAAGCCGGCGGGATGGTTAGAGAAAACGTCAAAGTCCATCAGTCAGCGAGTGAATCAACTGATCCCGCCGAAAATGCACCAGATCATTACGACCACCATACGCACCATCGTGCGCACGGCGCTATTTGGGGCGGAATATACGCCAAAGCGCCCGGTCCAGCGCGGAATTAAACTGGAAACCGCGGATCAAGAAGCGAACCAACTGTTTCGCTTATATCAAAAAATTGCGGTAGCCGAAGGCGCAGGAACCGGAGCTGGCGGTCTAGTGCTGAATGCGGTAGATTTTCCGGCATTCATTGCCATAAAAATGAAATTTCTTTTCGAACTGGCTCATGTCTATGGATATGACACGAAAGTATTTTCCGAACGTGTGTTTATTCTCAAAGTATTTCAAATGACGTTCGCCAGCCCGCATAACCGTGCTAAGATCCTACACTCCATCAAGCAGTGGCATATCGAACAAGAGCAATGGGCAAGCGATACCCCATATGCCAACACATTGGACTGGGAGACCTTTCAGATTGAATATCGCGATGCAATCGACTTCCGGAAAATGCTCCAGATGGTGCCTGGAATCGGAGCACTTGCGGGCGCATGGGCGAACTACACCATCCTGGAAGAGCTTCGTGAATTCGCGATGAACGCGTATCGCTTGCGTAAACTAAACGATCCGGAGAGATAACTTTTACTCTGCCCCTACCACCGGATTTGGATCCTGCTCTAGAGTACAGTGTCGTCTACCCCGTCCAGCCACGCTTCAATGCTGCCGATCACCGAGGTGACGCAACCGTCTTCAAACGGAGAAATCAAGCCGGCCGTTTGAACCAGCTCCGTAAAGGATTGACTGCCGCCTTGCTGGCATAAGCGCAAATAGTTAGCCCACGCCGCTTCGCGGTCTTCATGCATCTTCTTCCAGAACTGAAACGCGCAAATCTGCGCCAGGGTATAATCGATATAATAAAACGGCGAATTGAAGATATGTCCTTGTTTATGCCAAAATCCGCCCCGTTCCAAATAGGCGTTATCCGCATAGTTTCGGTAAGGAACGTACTTGCGCTCAATTTCCCGCCAAGCTTGCTTGCGTTCCGCCGGCGTTGCCTCCGGATACTCATACACGTAATGCTGGAATTCATCGACCGCCACGCCGTAAGGAATGAAGATGACGGCACTTGCCAAGTGATCGAACCGGTACTTATCGACTTGTTCTTCAAAGAATAAATCCATCCAAGGCCAGGTGAAAAATTCCATGCTCATCGAATGAATTTCGCAGGCTTCCAGCGTTGGGAATTGATACTCCGGCACCTCAAAGCCGCGGCTCTCGTACATTTGAAATGCATGCCCCGCTTCATGTGTCAACACATCGATATCGCCGGATGTGCCGTTGAAGTTGGAGAAAATAAACGGTGCCTTATAATCGCTAATAAAAGTACAGTACCCGCCGGCCCGTTTCCCTTGCTTGGCGACCAGATCCATCAACCCATTTTCCGTCAGGAAGGTGAAGAATTCATCGGTCTCCGGAGACAACTCGCGATACATCTTCGCCCCGTTCTTCACAATCCAGTCCGGATCGCCCTTCGGCACTGCATTCCCGGATTTAAAAGCAAAGCTCTCATCATAGTACAGCAGCTGGTCCACGCCGATCCGCTGCTTTTGCCGTTCCTTCAGCTTGGTGGCAACCGGCACAATATGCTTGAGCACCTGGCTTCGGAAGTTCGCAACCTTCTCGGCATCGTAATCCGTCCGCGATAACCGGGCATATGCAAGCTCTACAAAGTTGCGGAATCCCAGCTTCTTGGCGATCTTGGTCCGTACTTGCACCAACTCGTCATAGATCCGGTCAAGCTCATCCTCATGCTCGGCCAAGAAACCGTACGCCGCTTCGGCTGCACGCTTGCGAACCTCTCGGTCCGTGGATTGCTGGAACGGAATCAGTTGGGAAAGGTTGCGTTCTTCCCCTTCAAACGGGATTTTCGCGGAGGCGATCAGTTTGGCGTATTCGGTGGTCAGTTTGTTTTCCCGCTGCAGATCCTCGATGACTTCAGGGCTAAACGTCTTTAACGACAGCTCGGCCAGCCGGAACAGCTGACGCCCCCATTTTTGCTCCAGTTGGGCACGGAATTTTGAGTGAACTAAGGCCCGGTAGTAGTCTGTAATCGATTCCTGTACAACCGGGCCTGCTTCATCATAGAAGTCCTGTTCCGCTTTATAGAACTCATCGTTCGTATTGATCGTGTGCCGAACACCGGCGATCTCCTGCATCGTATCGAAGCCGCTGCGAAGTTGATTGATTTCCCGCATGATCCGGTCTTGCTCTTCGTAAGACTCCGCACTTGCAAATCCTTGAAGAAGCTCCTGAAATCTCTGTTGGAAAGCTTGGACATCGGGCCGTTCATATCGGTATTCACTAAATTTCATGGCATGCACCTGCCTTTTCGAAGGATTTGATAATTCTGGAATTAAGAAGAATACGAACATTATACTAAATCTTCTTTTGCGATCGCAATCACGACACGCTATGTCAGCTGTGTACGCCACGGTACATTGGTTTAAGTCTGACGAAACGAACTTATCTTTCTCCCTGACAAGCTTTCACAAACGCTGTAAATAGTTTAAAGCTAGGTTCATCTTCCTGATACATAAATTCAGGATGCCACTGTACCGCTATCATAAAGCGTTGATTTGGCATCACCACCGCCTCAATTAAACCGTCTTCCGCTGTTGCTGCGGCAACCAGCGGCTTCGCCAGCTCTTTAATCCCTTGGTGATGGTAGCTGTTGACTCGCAGCGAATCCGTCTGGAGAATTTGGTGAAGCTGCGTGCCTTCCGCCAATTTCAACTGGTGGACGGGCTGAGAATACGGCGGCTTTTGCTTATGTACAATCGAGGAACGGGTCTCGGGCTGAAACTGCAACGGAAGATCTTGGTATAACGCGCCTCCCAGCAGGACATTAAACAACTGCAATCCGCGGCATATCCCAAATGCCGGCTTGTCCATTTGAAGAACATGTTGAAATAGAACGGATTCCATGGTATCTCGGTCTTTGCAGAGGGTTCCGCAAACCTCCATGGTTTCTTCGTGATAAAGCTCGGGATTTACGTCATGACCTCCAGTGAAAAGAAAGCCGTCCATCGTTTGGGCCAGGTTCCAGAGGATCTCGGAGTCTGTCGTTAGGGGCAACATGACGGGGATTCCGCCGCTCACTTCGATACCTTTCATATAACCGGGGAGCATCCAATAACTCTCTTTGTGTTCATCATATAAGGGCAATACACCAATCATCGGTTTTTTCATTTTGATGGCCTCCACGCTGCGATTATCGAGTTTTAGAACTACGATACAAAATTGAACATTGATCATCCATTCACAAAATGCTAAAATATTTGTATCAGTGTGCAGCAAAAACGCAGGGCCATCTGAGGTGGCTGTGCGTTTTTTTTGTGCAAAATCTGCTCGTCTGCCATCTGAAATACTTGAGATTTGGGAGATGAAACCATGCCTAATGAAATAAGAGTACCTTGGAACGCAAAGGAAGGCCTAATTTACATGTTGATCGTATCGATTATCTCGGTCAACACCATCGCTCCGCTGATTATGGGGTTTGAAATGGGGTTCTCGAAGACAAATTACCTGAAGACGCTGCAAATCCTCCCGTTGATGTGGATAATTGTGCTGTGTTTGGTCAACTTTGTAGCAAAACCTCTTGTAGGCAAACTGATGGCTAAATTTACGAAACCGACGGACAGCTTTAATGCGAAAACGTTGTTTAATATTTTCTTCAGTGTCTCTGTATTGTCGATCTGCTTGACGGTCATTGGATCGTGGGTTGGACAACGTCATATCAGTCTCGATCCGATCCAAGGGTTCTTTCATCATTGGCCTAAAAACTTCTGCATCACTTTCTGGATTGAGATGTTGATTGCTCAACCGATCGCCCGTTTCGTGATGAAGAAAATCCACGTCAAACAAGTTGCCAAAGCAGCCAAAATGGAAAAGGTTGAAGCGTAATATACCAAGAATAAAGAAGGCAAACCGCAAATGCGGATTGCCTTCTTTTTGCATCTCCCTATATTTTATTTAAACAAATCCGGATACATTTCTTTCGCCAACTGCTCCATGCCATCAATCGTGTTGTAACCATAACCAAACATATAGTTGTAGTCAACTGCATAGATCTGTTTGTTCTTGATCGCTTTCATGTTGGACAATTTCGGATTGTTATACAGCGCCTCTTTGAGCGTGTTAGGATCCGATCCGTCATAGGTTCTCCAATCTGGTACGATCAGAACGTCCGGATCGGCCCCGATCAGCGATTCCACACTAACCTCGTCGCTGCTGTTATTCTCGAAGACGTTCTCCAGCTTCACCATATGGAACGCATCGTTAAAGAAGCTTTCCGCATGGGCGGCGTAGACGCTGACTTCATTCGGATCACTCATAAATAATAGAGCGAAGGTTTTTTTCTCGGTAATGCCCGCCAGTTTGGTGCTGATCACTTCTTGTCTTGCTTTTAATTCTTGTATAAATGCATTGGCTTTATCCTGCACATTGAAGATTTTCCCTAAATTCTCGATATCCTTGTAGACCGATTCATAGGTCCCCCCGGTAATCGAAGACTCTAAGACATACGTATTGATGCCCATATCATTTAACACGTCAACGGTGCCGACACCCCAATCGGCGTTCTCAAACAAACCGCCGCGCCCAAAGACCAAATCCGGATCCGTTCCCAGGGTCACTTCTTTCCCAACGTATCCATCGCTCAGAATATTCAGTTTGTTGTATTCCTCTTCCACTGCAGGGTCCGGTGCACCGAAGTTTGCGCCAACCCCGACAATTTTATCGCCTAACCCTAAATGCAACAGAAATTCAGCGGCGGGTCTTGTGTTTGCCATGATCCGTTCAGGAGCTTTGTCGAAGACTTGCTCCTTCTCTTTCCACTCCGTACCGCCTTCCGCTTTTGTGTAGTTCACGATCGTTAAGGGATATTGCGTGGCAGCTTCTTGATTCTGAGCTTGGTTTTGAGCTTGATTTTCAGTTTGATTTTGTGCGGACGCCGAGCCGCTGCTTGTACTCGTGCTGCCCGTGCTCGTGTTTCCCCCACCACAAGCCGTTAATGCCAGCAATAATGTTAAACTTAAGGCAAACCATACTCTCTTCTTCATCCTTTGTTCTCCCCTCTAAATTCCATATGCGAAGCTTAATCCGTTCGTAATCGGATTGATATAGGTCTGGCATTTGATGTGATAAAGTGATTCAATCACTTCCGGTGTCAGGACTTCTGCCGGCTTGCCGTGCGCATAAACCTCGCCGTCCTTGATCGCGTACAGGTAATCGCAATAATGCGCGGCCATTTCCAAGTCGTGCAGCGCTGCCAACACACCGATTTCAAGCGATTTTACACAAGATAAAATCTCTAGCTGATAACGAATATCCAAGTGGTTCGTCGGTTCATCCAAAATCATGAATTTGGGCTGTTGCGCAATCGTTCTAGCTAGAATAACCCGTTGCTTCTCGCCCCCAGAGAGCGATAAATAACTGCGGTTTTTGTAATCGAGCAGATTCGTTCTCCTTAAAGCATCGTCTACAATTTCGTAATCCGTTTGCTTATCCGACTCCAGCAATTTTTTATGAGGTGTCCGGCCCAACATCACCATTTGCTGCACCGTTAGATCGAAATGCATCTCATTAAATTGACCGACCACGCCTAAATGTTGTGATACCTTTTTCTCTGAAGTCTTTAATACATCCATATCATTCAGAAAAATGGTGCCTTTCTGCGGGACCAAGCTCTTGTAGATGCTTTTGAGCAGCGTCGATTTACCGCATCCATTGGGGCCAATTAGTCCGACAAACTGTTTGTTTTTAACGTGGATTGAAACATTTTTGACGATTTCTCTTTTTCCGATCTTGATCTCCAAGTGTTTCGCGGTCAATTCCATGCTTTAACCTCCGAAATTGTAACCTTTTTTCACGATCATATAGATAAATAAAGGCGACCCGATTACCGACGTGATGATCCCGATGGGTAATTCCACATTATGGATCAACGTTCTGGACAAAATATCCGACCATATCATGAACAGTGCGCCTAGAAGCAACGTCCCCGGCATCAATCGCTTGTGGTCCGCACCAAATAGGCCACGGGCGATATGCGGGATGATTAACCCGACGAATCCGATCATGCCCGCGTAAGCGACCATCGTACCCGTAATTAACGCAGTTAAGATCATGTACAATTTGCGAAAGATGCTTAAGTTGATCCCAAGCGTTATCGCAGATTCGTCGCCTAACAGCATCGTGTTCAGCACGCGGTGTTGAAACAGGAACAGCCCGCAGCCTAGAATCACGATCACTGCCAAGATCGGTGTTTTGTCCCAACTGGAGGAAGCCAAGCTGCCCATCGCCCAGAAGGTCACGGACTTGATCCCTTCGGCATCGTTGGCGATGTAAATGATCAAGCTGGAGAAGGAACTGCACAATGCGCCGAGCACGACCCCGGATAACACGAGCTTCACCGATGTCGCTTTGCCTCCAATGCTGGAGAGAATCAGCACGGCGATCGACGCGATCATCGCACCAACAAAGGCACCAAAAGCAACGCCGAACTGAGACAACAGCGCGCCGCTGCCAAAGCCGATTAGAATGGCGAATGTGGCCCCCAGCGAAGCGCCGGACGAGATGCCCAGTATGTATGGATCCGCGAGCGGGTTTTGCACCACGGCCTGCATCACGGCTCCGCACAAGGCGAGTCCCATGCCGATGAGAAGAGAAAAGATGACACGAGGCATCCTAACTTGCAAAATAATGTTCAGGTAGGATTGGTTATCGATATGCTCCAGCGACCCCCATTGACCGTGTGACAAGAAGTTCAGCATAATGGTCATCGCTTGCTTAAATGGAATATGGACTTGACCAATGGATACGGAAAAAACCGCAGACACCCCGATTAAGACGAGTAATAGGAGGATAAAGGGATAATAGAGGCTTCCCTTTTTTTGTTTCGCGGGTGTAGTATTCAGAATTTCACCTCCCATTCAACGATCATTTGATAATGAGAATCATTATCATAGATAAGATAATAAGGCATTGTTCTTAAAATTACAATCCAGAATTTGAAATTTTTAGATAAGAAAAACGCCTGGCGGCGTCCTTTTAAGTTCGTTCAACTGAGTTCATACGT
>NZ_JAWDJI010000021.1:0-939 GCF_032465655.1 Paenibacillus sp. 3LSP
AAGCAAGTGCAGTCCCGTTTGCAAAAAGCTTACTGCGAGAACGGAGAAGGCTTTTATGTGCATGCTCCGAAACAGAAAGGGAACGTCAAGCAGCAACTCGGATATATCGGGCGATACATGAGAAGACCAGCGATAGCGGTTAGCCGGATCGAAGCGTATGACGGAGAAAAGGTGACATTTCGTTACCGGGATAAGAATGACGGGGAAGAGAAGACCGAGACGATTTCGGTAGAAGAATTTATGGGTAGACTTGTGCGGCATATTCCGGATGAAAACTTCAAAACGATCCGTTACTACGGGGTTTATTCGCGGCGGATCAAGAGCCTGTGTAAGAAGTTAGTCAGTGAGTGGCAACAAGCCGCGAGAAGATGGATTGTCAAGGCAAAGCGGATATTAAAACGCAGAACGTGGAGTGAACGGATCAAGGAGCAGACGGGGAAGCCGCCATGTTGCCCAAAATGCGAAAGTTATTACGAATACAAGGGAGAAGCCTGCCTTGAGGATGGGAAGTTGAAGGTGAAGTACGCGGTGTGCTCCACCTCAAAGGCATGTCTGGAGAGGATGATTCGGGATGTCGCCGGTGTCAAAGAAACGAAAGGTAGCGAAGAAAAAGAAAAAGCCGCAAAGCGGGCTGCATAGCAAAGCGAAAGTAACCTACATCTGTCTTCAATGTCATACAACAGAAGAGATTCCGCTGAATGTCGTTCGAAATTTCGATGCG
Organism: Paenibacillus sp. 3LSP; assembly: GCF_032465655.1. Lineage (NCBI taxonomy): Bacteria > Bacillati > Bacillota > Bacilli > Caryophanales > Paenibacillaceae > Paenibacillus > Paenibacillus sp. 3LSP. The sequence goes on from NZ_JAWDJI010000021.1 coordinate 722, forward strand.
ATGGATGATGGAGATCCGACAGTACCTCCGCAATTCAGCTGCGAAGAATGTGGAGGAGGCATGTACCCGGAATATTACGAGGGAATTCATGGTTACGAGTACAGGGTTAGCGATGTAAGAAAATAGCCGGGTATAAGTTTTTCTCCCACACCCGGCCATTTTACACGTATGAACTCAGTTGAACGAACTTAAAAGGACGCCGCCAGGCGTTTTTCTTA
>NZ_JAWDJI010000022.1:0-1471 GCF_032465655.1 Paenibacillus sp. 3LSP
GACCAGAACAAACCGGGCGGTTACAGGCGTATCAGACTTCCCAAGATCCGCTTGCATTACACAATCAGTTGGAAGCGCTGCTTTCCCAACCCGTGACGCCTGCCTCCGCTACGCGCCCAGTGGAGGCTATGTAACAGCCTCCACTGGGTAACAAAATTACGTGAGTGGACCATTATCCTTCGGTAACATTTTTATATGAGTTGACACGGATGCTCCTGACAATTGCCGCCTACTTCAAGAGATCATTTCTTTTTCTCCAGCCATTTTCCTGCTCCATACAATACAGCGCCAATGAGGGCAAGCACGTATACAGGAATGTCAATGGGAGGACCAAACGAAGGCATGAAGTAGAAACCTATTGCGAAGAGCACGAATAGACCTCCGCCGATCAGGCAGGCTGTCACAATTTCTTTTACTTTATGGACGGAACGAAAGGCAGACCAGCGAATGTATCTTAAGATGCCGGCAATAAATAAATAAGCACCAAGAACAGAAGCGGCTGCGGCAACCGTTAAACTCCCTATATGAAAATGATAGACCGACTCTCCCAGATGAAAAACATAACTGAGGATGCTAGCCAACAGACCGATAGTCAAGGCAAAGACTCCCAAAAAAATCAAGCCAAACATGGATACCAGCTTTACGATCTCTTTCGGCATTGCTGTTGGAAGCTCGCCGACAATTTCACGGGCATATGCTTTCGGATCGGCTCCAAACACTTCTTCGGCGGTCCGTCCTTCTTCTTGAGCTTCCAAGAGGTGGTCCAGCACCTCCATTAAAATTTCCTCGGTTTCCTGTTCAGAGGTATTAAATGAGGTTCGAATATAAATGAGTAATCCGGTATAATATCTTTCATTTTCTTCGCTCAGCAGCTCGCGTTTTCGATTGTTTTCTTGGATCAGTTCTTTAGCATGCATTAAATTCTGCCTCCTCTTTGCAGTAAATTGTCTACGGGGTCTCTTAAATTCTCCCAATGCTTCTTAAATTCTTCCAAGGCTTCTTCGCCTTGGCTGGTGAGGGTGTAATATTTGCGGTTTGGGCCGCTGGGGGACTTCTTCATCTCCCCGACGATCAGCTTCTCCTTCTGAAGCCGCAACAGAATGGGGTAAATCGAACCTTCGCTTACTTCAATCTGCATCGTATGGAGCTTCATGGTAAGCTCATAGCCGTATATCGTTTCTTGGGATATAACTGCGAGGATGCACCCTTCCAATATTCCTTTTAAAAGCTGGCTTCGAACCGACAACATCATCACCTACCTTGTATAACAATATAGTAATACAAAAAAATGAGTTTGTATCAGACTTCAATTGCAGCTGGCTTGCATAACAAGATAGCTGTTTTAGGAAAAGCTACCTTGCATAACAAAGTAGCTTATATATACCTTACCAAACTGCTGCCGGGATTTCAAGAGCTCGCGATCACTCAGTTAAAATGTTACTAAAGAGGCATCGGTTCACTCACATCGAAA
>NZ_JAWDJI010000023.1:0-1596 GCF_032465655.1 Paenibacillus sp. 3LSP
TAGGGCTTGCTGAATAATCAAAAAATCCTTATCTCACAAGGGTTTAGAGGCACTATTGTCGAATTCATCTGCAAAGAAAACACGGAAAATCGGTAAAAAACCTTGCAGATGGAGTGAGCGAAAGTGTTCGTGCTGAATCGAGATATGGCAGACTTGTTGGAAAACTTCTATTTGCCCTTTGGCGGAAAATTAAATCCAACCAATCGGTGGGTGCAGCTTGCGGCGATCATCCCTTGGGACAAAGTAGAAGAGAAATATGTGAGCTCGTTCAAGTCCCCAGCCATCGGCCAAAAGGCGTACTCGGCACGTATCGCCCTCGGCTCGCTCATCATCAAAGAGCGCCTTGGTTTAAGTGACCGCGAGACCACCTTACAAATCCAGGAAAATCCATATTTGCAGTTCTTCTTGGGCTACACCGCGTATGTCGATGAAGTGCCGTTTCATCACTCCCTGCTCACGCATTTTCGGGAACGGCTCGGCTTGGAAATCCTAGCTGAAGTCAACGACTGGATCGCCCAAGCCGCGCTGCAAGCAGAGCGAGAGGTCGAGGCGAAACCGAAATCGTCCAAGCGAGATCGCGATGACGATGACAACGACGCGGGCGGCTCGCAGCTCACCATGGAGGTAGGGGACGCTTTCTCTATTCCCGAGGAGCCCCCTGTTGTGGCGAAGAAACCCCGCAACATGGCGAAAAAGCTACACGTCCTGCCATCTACAGCCGCACCGACAGCGGAAGTCATGAACAAGGGCACCCTCATGCTGGATGCGACATGCGCGCCTGCGGACATCAAGTATCCGACTGACTTGGGGCTGCTGAATCACGCCCGTGAAATCCTGGAAGACATCATCGACGTGCTGCACCGTCCCCATGTCGGAGCGATGGAGAAGCCGCGCACGTACCGCGAGAAAGCCAGAAAATCGTACCTGAGTGTTTCCAAGCAACGCAAGGCATCGGGCAAGGTGATCCGCAAAGCGATCAAAAAGCAACTTGGCTACGTGGGACGGAATCTGCGGATTATTGAAGCCCTCGTGAAGTATACGCCTCTCACGGAACTGAGCAAAAGACACTATCGCCAGCTTCTGATCATCTCGGAGCTCTACCGTCAGCAGCGCGAAATGCTAGAGAAGAATACGCATGTCGTCGCCGATCGCATCGTGAGTATCGAACAGCCGCATGTACGTCCGATGGTTCGAGGCAAAGCTGGAGCGAACGTGGAGTTCGGCGCCAAAATCGCCGCCAGTCTGGTGGACGGTTACGCTTGGATCGAAACGGCACAATGGGACAGCTTCAACGAGGCAACCACGCTGCAAGCATCGGTGGAAGCGTACAAACAGCGATTCGGGTATTATCCCGCCGTCATTCTAGCCGATAAAATCTACCGCAATCGAGACAACCTGAACTATTGCAAAACGCTAGGGATTCGCCTTAGTGGCCCGAAGCTCGGCAGACCCTCGAAAGAGCAAAGTGAAGTCGCCGATCGTCGGCAAGAGCGCCAGGACGCTGTACAGCGTAATGCGATCGAAGGAAAATTTGGAGAAGGCAAGCGCAAATTGGGCCTAGGTCGCATTCGGGCGCGTGGCGCCGAAACCAGTTTG
>NZ_JAWDJI010000024.1:0-12771 GCF_032465655.1 Paenibacillus sp. 3LSP
GCAGCGTGCCGACCGTCGCTCGCATTTTTGCTCTCGCGCCACGTGCTCAGGCAGATTTAAAACCGAGGGCTTGACAAAAACGTTCATAGCAACGGACTCACGGGGCGTTATTTGCCAAAGATCAACCCAAATGATGCTTCTAAGAGCCTAATAAGGCACCTGAAGTCCGTTACAACGGGAAATTCTCGGGAAATGGATAAATAGCGTCATTAAGGTCCGTTAGCTCGGGAGGGGGGATCGGTGATTTGCGGTTATTTTTAGAAGTTCTGTTCAATCTAACAACAGGTAAGAAAAAACAACCCAAACGGAGTGAACAGACATGACAGTGGCAAATCACCAGACGGCGCACCAAGAAGCTGTGGAGACGGTGCGGAAATTGATCAAAGGCATCGAGATCGCAATGCTGACCACGGTGACGAAGGAAGGGTTGGTGTCGCGTCCGATGAAAACCCAGGAGGTTGAATTTGACGGGGACCTGTGGTTTCTCACGAAGGAAGAGACGGACAAATACAGCCAGCTGAAGGATCACCCTCACGTGAACGTGTCCTACGTTGGGGACTCCTACGTTTCGGTACGCGGGACAGCGGAGGTGGTCAATGACCGGGAGAAGATTAAGCAGTTTTGGAACGCTGCGTATGCCAAGTTCCTGCATACGACCAGCGATGATCCGAATCTGGTCCTGATCAAAGTGAAGGCTGAAGCGGCGGAATATTGGGAGACCGGCAATCTTGTCAAAGTGATCAAGCGCATGTTCTCCCAGCTTACGGGAAAAGAAACCGAAGCGGAGCTGAACAAGACGGTGAAATTTTAGGTGTGAACCGATCAATAAAAGCCGCCTCGCGGCGGGTCGATAACGACCTGCAGGAGGCGGCTTTGGCATTTGGGTTTATCCCGTTGTTCTTATTTCTTCACCGGAATCAAAATCTTCTGTCCGATCCGGATCAAGTGCGGGTTCTTCAGTTCGTTGTACTTGGCCAGAGCTTGCCATGTTGTGCCATGCTCCAGGGCAATGTGGTACAACGTGTCGCCCTTCTTCACGATGTGGACAATGTCCTTCTCTGCTGAAGGCGCAGGGGCTGGCTCAGGCTTCGGCGTAGGAGCCGGTGCCGGGGCAGGAGCCGGTTCTGGTGTTGGTTCCGGCGTTGGCGTTGGTTCCGGAGCCGGGTTCACCGACTCAGCGGCCGAGCTCAGTTTGAACTTGGCGTAGCCGCCTTCGGAATCAGCGACAAACTCCAGGTTATCGGCCTTCGCAGCAGCTTCCTTGGCAGCAGGCGAAGTCTCGAACGTCACGTTGGCGTTACCGAACGGAGCAAGCGACCAGTTGCCGTCTGCCGTTGGGTTGATCGTGCCGTTTTCACGGATGTAGTCGATGATGACTTGGCGGTTCTCATCCGGCGAAGCCAGGATGATGCGCTTGCCGTCCGGGTTCGCAAACTTGCTGGACGACGCGCGATAGTTGTTGCTGGCAACAACGAATTTTTGCTCTGGATCGATTGGCTTGCCGTTATAGGACAGGTTCACGATCCGGCTGGCTTTCTCATTAACCAGGGTGCCCTTGGCATCGTATTTCGCCGGTTGCGTTACATCGATTTGATACGTTACCCCGTCGATCACGTCAAAGTTGTACGTAGGGAAATCGTAGTTCACCAATTCTTGCTCTTCCGATTTGTTCGGATCGATTTGGTTAAACTGTCCGGCGGACCATTCGAGCCATTCTTTAATCTCAGCGCCGGTGACCAGCACCGCGTTCACCGTGTTCGAGTACAGGTACAAGTCAGCTACGTTCTTGATTGCGATATCCCCAGCAGGAATATCCGTGTAGTAGTTCGCGCCTTGGCGTCCGCCGGCCTTGAATGGAGCGCCAGCCGACAGTACAGGCAAGCCTTCGTATTCCGTGCCTTGCAGATGCTTCTCGACGTACCATTTTTGCGCGTTGGTCACGATTTGGATCGAGGGATCGTCCTGGATCAGGGCGAAGAAGCTGTTAATTGGAGCCGTTGTCTTGCCTACCGGGCCGCGGATGTACTCCAGGGTTGCCTCATGGTCCTCTTTGATGGCGTCCCAGATCGTTTGGTCCGCATCGACCAGCGCTTTCTTATTCTCCGTATCGTAAATCGGCTTCACATCGACTTTGGAGTCTTTTACTGTCCATGACTCACCGGATTTCTCCAGTGTCAGGTCGATGATCCCCAAATTGTTGCCCCAATAACCCGGCTCTACGGCAGGAACACCGTTGATCGTCCCCTTGGCCAGGTCGACGCCGGTTTTGCCTTCGAAGGATGCGTCCGGGAACACTTTATGCGCGTGGCCGAACAGGATCGCATCGATGCCTTCCACCTTGCTCAGGTAGAGGACGGAGTTCTCCATCAGCGGGGTTTGTGGAATGTCCTCGAAGCCGGAGTGCGGTACCGCGATGATGAGGTCAGCGCCTGCTTTTTTCATCTCAGGTACGAATTTCTTCGCAGTTTCTACGATATCCTTTGCGATGACTTTCCCTTCCAGATTCGCCTTGTCCCAAGACAGAATTTGCGGCGGCACGAAGCCGATCACGCCCACCTTCAGCGTGTGCTTCGCTCCGGTGCTGTCAGTCACCTCTTTGTCGAGGATGATGTATGGAGTGAAGGCGTTTTTGTCGTTCGAAGGGTCTTGATCTTGATCATCCAAGTAAATGTTGGCGTTGACGTAAGGGAAGTCCGATCCGGCCACCGCCGTCTTCAAGAAATCCAGACCGTAGTTGAACTCATGGTTGCCGAAGTTGCCGACGTCATAACCAAGCAAGTTCATCGCTTTGTAGACCGGATGGGTCTCGCCTTCTTGCAGCTTATCCACTGTCGCGACATAATCGCCCAGCGGATTCCCTTGAATCAAGTCACCGTTGTCGATCAGCAAGCTGTTCTTCGCTTCCGCACGCGCTTGCTTGATCAGCGTGGCGGTCTTGGCCAAGCCGTACTCGTCGGTAGGCTTGTCTGTAAAATAGTCATAGTTCACGATGTTCACATGCAAGTCGGTCGTCTCCATAATGCGGAGCTCGACGGTTGCTGCACTGCTCGTGTCTGCTGCGGACGCCGTGAACGGCAGGGCTGCCAGGCTGGCCGCAAGCAAGGATGCAAGGATCAATTTAGGACTGCGGGATTTGAACAAGTTCACTCCTCCTTCGAATTTGGGTACTTCCTGACATGTCGGGTGAAATCATGTGCCGACAACATCGTTTAAATTTTACTTAAATATTTTAATGGATCTGGAAGGGCTTGTCATGAGAATTTTCGACCAGTCCCTCGAGCTTGGAATTTACAAATTGTGTATATTCTGGGTGTCTGATATGATATAGCCGAGGAGGGATGTTTATGGGAGGGCCTTCGAACAAATCGGAGCTGGAAATGGAAGAGCGGCTGAATGAGCTGGAGAAACGTCTTTATTCTCAAGATAAACGATGGAAGGTCATCAGAAATATTCTCCTGGTTATTGGCTGTTTGGTTAGCGTTGATCCTTATCGGCGTCATTCAATTTATGTCATCGGGATCTTGAAATGTACAAATTACAGGCGACCTCAGGTCGCCTTAAATTTCTTCTACGGACGGTTGCTCCATTTCTTGTGTACCTTTGATTCCTTTCGCCTTCGCTTCGCCTCGGCGATTGGGCATGAAGATCGTTACCGCCAGGATCACGATGCTCAGGATTCCCATGCAAAGATAAGCGTCATTCGTTCCGAGAATGGTTGACATCTCTTTCAACTGGGCTGTAGACAAGCTTTGACCGGATTGCATCAGCTCGGCGGCATGGTTCTTGGTGCGCGTCGTATAAATGGTGACCACCAAGGCCGTCCCAATCGCACCGGCGACCTGACGGACCGTATTCGTTACCGCCGAACCGTGGGCATTTAACTGCTTCGGCAGAGCGTTGAGTCCCGCGGTATTTAGCGGCATCGTTAAGAAGCTCAAGCCGATGCGCAGTACAATCGTACGGAATACCAGGTACGTATACGACGTTGTTTCCGTTAAATGCGTAACGCCCCAAATCGCCGGAATCGTAAACAACAGCCCGATAATCACAATGGGCTTGATCCCGAATTTATCCAGTAAACGTCCGGAAATCGGCGACAATAACGCATTAATTAAAGCCCCAGGCAGCAGCAGCAGGCCGGTGTCCAACACCGAGAAGCCCCGGCTGTTCTGCAAGTAAAGCGGCAGCAGGATCATATCCGCATACATGACCATCATAATCATAATGCTGATGATTGTGGTGACGGAGAACATCTTTTCCTTAAAGACTCGCAAATCCATCAGTGGAACGGGCGAAGTAAGCTGACGCCAGCAGAACATCAACAGGAAAATACCGCCGATAATCAGGCACGTCAACACTTCGGCACTTCCCCAGCCTTATTGCTGAAGCCAAAGAGAAGACCGCCGAACCCCAGCGTTGAGTAGACGATGCTGATCAGGTCCAGCTTCGGCTTCGAGGTTTCCGACACATTCACCATGTATTTCAATGCTAATGGAATGACGATCGCAACCAGCGGCAGCATTCCGATAAAAATCCACCGCCAGGAGAAATGCTCAATCACCAAACCAGCCAGCGTCGGGCCAATCGCCGGGGCAACGATCATCGCCAGACCGATGAGCCCCATCGCTGCGCCGCGCCCTTCCTTCGGGAAGACCACCATCACGACCATCATTAACAGCGGCATGATAATGCCCGCCCCTGCGGCTTGAATCAACCGCCCTGTTAATAGAAGCGGAAAGCTGGGGGCGACAGCGTTAATGAATGTTCCAGCGAGCAGCAGGAGCATGGAGCTGATAAACAGCTGCCGGGTCGTGAATCGCTGCATCAGAAAAGCCGTAATCGGCACGAGGATCCCATTCACCAACATGAATCCGGTAATCAGCCATTGCACGGTCGTAGCCGAAATGGCGAATTCCTTCATTAAATCGGGCAAGGCGACATTTAAGATCGTTTGGTTTAAGATCGATAAGAACGAGCCCAAGAGCAGGACGGGCATCAGGATTTTTTTATTCACATGGGGTGCTGCGGTGTTCACGGTGTTGCTCCTTTCGTAATGACCATTTCATTGACGGGTCGTCAAGTAATTGATAATCTGTCGATAAAAAATACTACCACGCAACGCTGCAAATGACCATTTACACATTCCGCCGAAGTGTAGATTAATCAACAGTTTGTCAGGTCTGTGTTGAATAATTTGCGGATGATCGTCAAAGGAGAAGCGAAATGTTGAGCAATAAGGAGGGCAAGGTGGACCCCCGCATCATTCGGACGAAGCGAATGTTCAGGGAGGCGTTAATCGCATTGCTGCACGAGAATACCGATCTGCGCAAAGTCACTGTGCAGGGCTTGGCTGATCGGGCCGGGTTAAATCGCGCTACGTTTTATCTGCATTATCGCGATGTGGAGGATTTACTGGAGCAGCTGACGAAGGAAGTGTTAGATGAGTTGGCTCGGAGAATTCACCCGCTCACTGAGAGTGGTCTGACCAAGGACAACAATCCGCTCGTCTCCTTCCTGGAGGAGATTTACGAGAATGCGGCTTTATTTCAAGTGCTGCTTGAAAATAAAGAGTTCCGCCATCAACTGTTCGAGATCATGATGAACATCGTATCGACGCGGCGGGCGCGCCGGAAGGCGGCAGATCCGTCCAAGCAAGTCCCCATCGAGGTCATTGCCGCATCGACGTTGGGAATCGTCACCTGGTGGATTGAGGAAGGCACCCCTTATAGTCCGAGCTATCTGGCCAACCAAATCAATCAATTATATCGAAGAAGCAGTCCATCGAAGGCTTAAGGATCGTGTTGAGCGTACGCTGTCGTTAACCTATGGGATATGGGAAAAAGGAGGAGAGGCAAGTGTCGGCAGGGATTTTGGCGCATTTATTGGGGAAGCAGCCTTATCGGGAGCTGGCCGCGAAGGTGGCCGCCTATGAATTTCCTTATGTGCAATTGGCGTTGTCCAAAGCCATTTCGGATGTGGATTGCTCGCTGGGCAAGTTAAGCCCGGGCTTGGCCATGGAGATCGGCGGCGCGTTTGCGGATCACCGCGTACGGATCGCCGTGTTAGGATGCTATGCCAGCCTGATTGACCTGGATGAGGAGATCTACCGGCACAACGTGGACCGATTCAAGGAGCATCTGCGCCATGCGCGGCATTTCGGTGCGCCGATTGTGGCAACCGAGGTCGGCAAACCGGCGGACCCAGAACGACTGCCGGCGTATTGGGAGCGCCTCAACCGCGCGCTGGAGGAGCTGGTGGATGAAGCCGAACGCTGGGGTGTGACCATCGGCCTTGAGGCGGCCCAAGGGCACTTGATCGATTCGCCGGAGACGATGGCGCAGACGCTGGAACGCTTCCCCTCTTCTTGTGTGGGTGTTGTTCTCGACCCGTGCAATTTGATGAATACCGCTAATTTTGACCGCCAAGATCAGGTGATCCAGACGGCCTTCGATCTGTTGGGTCCGCGTATCGTCAGCGCCCATGCCAAGGATCTGCAACGCGGCGCGAAGAGCGAACTGCTGGAAACCGCTGCAGGTTTAGGGGAGCTGAACTACCCGCTGTTTTGGAGGCTGCTGGAGCAGTATAAGCCCTGTGGCTTCGTGACACTGGAGGCGGTGACGGAGGAGCAATGCGCTGAGGCAGCGAGGTTTGTACGAGAGGGGAGAAGCCAAAGATGAGGCATACGAAAGAGAGTTTAACCCGCCAACTGGAGGCTCTGGGGTTGGACGGTACAGGCACGGTGCTGGTCCATTCCTCCATGAAAAGCATTGGTGAAGTCGAGGGCGGCGCAGATACCGTTTTGGATGCGCTTACAGAGTATATGGCGCAGGGGTTGTTAGTGTTTCCTACGCATACCTGGTCATATATCAATCAAGATCACCCGCGGTTCGAGGTGGAGCATTCCCCGGTGTGCGTTGGCATTCTGCCGGAGTTGTTCCGGAAGAGACCGGGCGTTATCCGGTCGTGGCATCCAACCCATTCGGTTGCCGCGTTAGGTCGGGATGCTCAGGCGTTTACGGCGGAGGACCATCTGTTTGATACGCCTTGTGCCCGAGGGTCCTCATGGGGGAAGCTGCTCGACCGTAAAGCAACGATCCTGCTCGTTGGGGTCGATTTGAGACGGAACACCTTCATTCATGGGGTGGAGGAGTGGGTGGATATTCCGGGGAGACTTACGGACGATCACGAAATGTTGTACACGATCACGCCGGACGGTACGGAAATTCCGGTCCCTTCCCGCAGACATTGCGGGTTGCCTTGGTCGGAGCATTTTTGGAAGGTGGAAGAAGTGCTGGAGTATCGAGGGGCCTTGCGCAAGGGGAAATTGGGAGATGCCGTGGTACGGGTCTGCGATGCGGCCGGCGTGGCAGAAGTCATTACGGAAATGTTGAAAGAGGAGCCGGATTTGTTCTCCGATAACGAACCGCTTCAAGATCCGGAACGCTGGATGGGGAGCCGATCAGAATGAACCGGAAGGAGGAGAATCAGATGAAGACGATCACCGTACAGAAGTTGGTGGATACGTTTAAGTTGGAAGTGCTTGCCGGGGAGGAACGGATGGATCGTGAGATCACGCGACCTCGGACGCATCGGCCGGGGCTGGAGTTCGTGGGGTATTTTGATTTTTTTCCCATGAATCGGGTGCAGGTGTTGGGCCGTAAAGAAATCAACTACCTGTTGACATTAAGCGTAGAGGAACGCAAGCTGCGGATCGGGAACATCGTGAAATATCACCCTCCGTGCTTTATTGTGACGTCTGGGCAGCAGGAGTTTCCTTATCTGGAGCTGTATTGCGAGGAGGAGGGGATTCCGTTGCTGCGGACGGAAGAGACGGCGACGGAGTTTATTGCCAAGCTGGACAGTTATCTGGTCAAGGCGCTGGCTCCGGAGATCTCAATCCATGGGGTGTGCGTGAACGTCTCGGGGATCGGTATCCTGCTGCGCGGCAAATCCGGCATCGGCAAGAGCGAAACGGCGCATACCCTGATTCGCAGAGGGCACCGTCTGGTCGCGGACGATATTGTCGTGTTAAAAAAGCTAAGCCCAACCACCTTGCTCGGAACTCATAACGAAACGACCCGCGAATTTCTGGCTCTACGCAGCATCGGACTGATTAACGTGGTACGGCAGTATGGACGTCGAGCTTTTCAGGATGAGACGCGGATCGTCTTGGATATCGAGCTGGTGCCGTGGCAGGAAAATGCCCTCAACAACGAACTGGAGACCGTGCCGCAGTTTACGGAATACTTAGGGGTCCAGATCCCGCACATCGAAATCCAGCTCCAACCGGGCCGGGACGTCGCGGGCCTCATCGAGGCAGCGGCGAACAACTGGTATCTGAAGCAGCTCGGTTATAGCGCGGTGGATGAGTTTATGAAGCGGATCGAGGAAGAGATGGGGTCGTAGGGGCTGCTGGTAAGCTCCTATGATCCCGGCGAACCCACTGGTGAGGGGGGGAGGTTCAACGATGCAAATGATGTGGAAAGTGAATGGAGTCAGCGTGCTGTATGCTTTTTCCCTATTTATGCAAATGGAGCTTCTGATGAACGTGTATCGGCTGGAAAGGGTCACCGGAATTGCTCATATGGATCGTTATGTCCCTGTGGCGGTGTTGCTGCTCTTGGTTCTGTTCTCCATCCTCGCGTATGTTCTGACGAAGCTCCACCTGAACCCCGGGAAACGCAAGTACCTGATAACGATCTTGTGGATTCCTTACTTCCTGTTGTTTATCAAAGGGTTTGCTTACATCTATCCGATCACCGATCCCCAAGAGGTGCCGCTTCCGGGGATCGGGTTGGTTGTGATCGCGGCGTGTGGGTTGTATCCGTTATATATTGCGGGGGTGACGTTTTGGGCGGGGGGTGGGTTTCGAGATCCCAAGACTTTATAAGCTTGTCCAATGATAAACATTTCTCCTTTTAAGAAAATAAAGTGCTCCGAGGCTAAAGATAAGAGCGACTGCGGCTTGGGTCACCATGCAGCTTTGGAGGGAGAGGTTCGGATTGGCTCGATTCCACTGCATCAGATACAGAAATCCTTGACCGGTGCCTGTAGTAAACATGCCGAAAAAAAGATAAGCCAAAGGCAGCACGATGCCTAGTGCGATATTTTTGAAGAAAATCAGAAAGAAACTAGATAATATCATATAGAAAACCGCCGAGGTAAAGGCCAGCCCCAGCTCCTCCGCCGAATAATTGCCCATATCACGAAGAGCCGCAGTGTAGACTGCGGAGTAGACCAAACTCAGCAGGACGGGCCGGATCCAGCCAACGAAGAAGGCATTCAACGGATAGGTGAGAAGAAGTTCTTTATGATTGATTGAACCTATTTGGTATAACGACGCTACTACTGGAAACAGCATCACCGGGAACACGATATAAATTAAGAGTTGGTTCGATAGATCGGCGTTGAAGCTCTTTAACCATATAGCCAGCAACGTAAGGATAAGCGGAAAGAGCAGGAGGCCGTACCGAGTTTTAAATAGATAACGCCAGAAAATTATCTCTTGTTTAACCAAACCATATACCCCTCTTCCAAAGTAGGTGATGCTGCAGTCGCTTTAGAATCCAGCGGATCAGGTGCTATGTACCGAAGATGAACCTGACTGGAATCCAGTTGGAGATGCTGGGTCATCAACGCTGCGGGATTTGTCCGAATTTGCTCGGCGGTAGAGACATCTGTAGTAAGCTCCCACACCTTTCCTTTTGCAAGAGATACGACTTCTTCAATCGAAGGATACGGCTGGATCGTACCGCCTTGCATCAACAGGACTTGATCACATGTCATGGCTACGTCTTCTGTAATATGGGTAGAGAGAATGACGATTCGGTCTTGCCCCAGCTTTTTGATCAGATTCCGGAAACGAATTCGCTCCTCGGGATCCAAGCCTGCGGTTGGCTCATCGACAAGCAGTAAGGCGGGATGATGAAGGATCGCCTGAGCAATCCCCAACCTCTGTTTCATGCCTCCTGAGAACGATTTGACCAGATCTTCCGCATGTTGTTCCAGATTCACTTCCTGTAAAATAAGAGGAATCTCTTTCGAGAGCTGCCGAGTGTCCAATCCTCGAAGCACCCCTATGTATTCCAGGTATTCTCTTGCTTTCAAGTTGGGGAAGCCGCCGATATGCTGCGGCAAATAGCCTACGATTCTTCTCACCTTCTCGGTGTCTTTTTTCCAATCCAGTTGATTCATGCGGATACTCCCGCGATCTGGGGCATAGTAAGTTGACAATATTCTCAGGAGTGTCGTTTTTCCCGCCCCGTTCGGACCAAGGAGTCCAACAATCCCCTTATCCAATGTGAAGGAGGTCTCGTGCAGAGCTTCTTTTTTGCCGAATTTTTTAGCAATGGATTCAACTTGTAACATCATCGCTCACCTTTTTTCTGTGGATAGAACAATCTTAAAATATCATCAATAGAATAGCCCTTTGGATTCAAATAGGCTTCATCCGGATTGGCCTGCATACTTTCATTCGTGTTGGCAAACGTGGTGACAAAATAAATGTTCGGTGGAAGTTTAACAGATACGTTATACTTTTTATTATTGTTTTGGATATGTTCTTCCACCCATTGTTTGATTTTTTGTATCGAATCTAAGGTTACGTAGCTGGGGAATACAATATGGTCATCCTGCTCAAATTCACCCATGAGAACCGTAGGGCCGAAGGCAACGCCTGTCCATAAATTTTCAGAGGGATGGGCTAGATTCGATAGGATTCGGTTGGGTTTTGCGGAATCCCAATAGATTTCGTATTTCTCTTTAACTCCCTGCGAGTAAGGATCCATGGCCTCCAGCGGATTCATAGGATACCAGGCAGAGGTCGCGATAAGCTGTAATGTTGTTGGTCCAATGGCTTGATAAGTACGGGTCTCCACTTCCAGATGCAGTGTCCCGATCCGTTCAGGCAATTCAAGTTGGACCACATTCCCTAAGCGTGTTGGAACTATAGGTCGCTCGTTAAGGCTTGCGGAAAGAACCTGAAAATCCTCTAATAAAGCCAAAGAAATCTGATCACTCTGCGATTCGATATCCATATCCACGGTATAGCGGAAGTAATGATTGCTCTCCCCGTGGTTCAGATGAAAGGTGTATTGATTCACTTTATAGCCGGTGTTTAATTGGATCTCATCGTTGTAATGGAAAACGGCTTGTCCAAGCGTATCACTCCCTGTGATATATGGAACGTAGGGGGATAACGTTGGGATAAGCAGCGAAATCACCATGGTCGCTATGGCTAGGTTTCTTTTTGTTCGATCCCTTTGGTACATGACCAAGGTATAAGCTGAGATCAACAACAGAAACATGAATGCCCTTTGGAAGTAATATCCTTTGTTGATTTCAAGACTCTCCAACGGATTGGAGGAGAAGATAAGAATGATGTTCGGGTCCCCGTTAATCAGCCAACCACCCAAGGTTTGTGGAATAAAGCCCAACATGGAATTATAAGGCATGGTTAAGAACCACAAAAAAATCATGATCAAATAGCTATAAATGCCAGGAAGACTTCGGTACACAAGATATCCCAGGATGATGGAGTAGAAAAAGGGAATGAACCAACATAACACCGTATAGAGCAGGGAATCCAGGATGTCTGACTTGGTGATATTGTTGTAAGTAATTCCGATGTAGGCCATAACAGTTATATAGAAAAGGAAGTAAATGGCAGCAGACAGCGTCAACCAATACAGGAGCTTACTTCGATGATATAAGGCATACTTAGGTGTTACGAAAAGGTGCTCCTCAGCATGGTTGTTGATTTCCATTCGTGCAATTTCCGCGCCATAGATTGAAAATAGAAGGGACATCACCATCATAAAATAGACTAGGCCAGGCACAACCGAGAGATCGGTTAAGCTTGATCTTGGCAAAAATATAGCTGCAACGATGGTTAAAGCAAATAGAGTCATCCACAACGGAGTCCGAATAAACTGCTTGATTTCCATTCCAATCATTTTTAGCATAGTAACCTCAACCTTTTAGTGGAAAATCCCTCTTCATATATTACTATATATTCCAAATTAGTAAATGGATTAGGTCCCCGCGACAAACAATGTCATAGCAATTCATGCTAAGGAGTTAGTTTGTTTCATTTTGTCAAAAAACGGGGGCTGTCTCTTCGTCATCAAAATGACTCTTGGGACAGCCCCTTTGTTAGATTACTCTGTTTCGGATGGACTCTTAAGGCCACTTGGTGTCAGAACTTTTAAGTACAATTTCACCTTTAGGCAAACCTGATCCACCATAAATCGTAACTGTATAAGTGCCTGAAGGAACCTTTGGGTTACTATCATTGTTTACAACTTCCACGGTTTTACCTGCTTTAACGGTTTCATTAAAAATAACAGTGTTCTTGGTGTTGTGCTTCACTTCAATTCTAAAAGATTCAGTCCCTGTATTTTTTGCATATAGCTTAATGTTTGGATATCCAATAGTCACATTGAAAGTGTTAGTAGGGTCAACCACATTTCCTTTCAAATCCCAAGTTAGTGTATCCTTGATTGCGAAAGGAGTAATTTCGATTATTTTATTTTCTTTCTTGGCGGCTGTGCCGCTATTTGCTGAAACAGCACCATAAACTCCAGTAACTAGTGAGAAAGATAGAACAGTTGCGCCAACAATTTTTAATGCTTTGTTTGTCATGGTTTAACCTTCCTCTCTTCTTTATTTGATATTACACTATTAATGTAACCTGAATCCGTGATATTTGCTAAATTGTTCTAATGTGACGGATTCAAAATCAGATTATACTCTCCTGGAGATGGCCACCGG
>NZ_JAWDJI010000025.1:0-1972 GCF_032465655.1 Paenibacillus sp. 3LSP
CTGCGCCTGCGCGCGGGCGCGCGCTGGCCGCCGCCGCACGCCTGGCGGGTGCGGCGGAGCGGCTGGCTCCCCACCCGGCCTTTGGCACCGGGGTGCGGGCGCTGACCCGTCGCGCTGCCGAGCTGCGCGACGGCGTGTTCACCGTGGCGCTGTTTGGGGCGTTCAGCGCCGGCAAATCGTCCTTCGCCAGCGCCTTGCTTGGCGAAGCGGTGTTGCCCGTCTCGCCGCATCCGACCACCGCGGCGATCATCCGCGTGATGGCGCCGGCAGACGATCAGCGCCATAACACAGCCGCCGTCAAATTCAAGAGCCCCGAGGCGATCCGCGAAGACTTGGCCTACTCCTTCCAAGCCCTAGGCTTAGGGGAATGGAAGGAGACGGCTTGGATGGAGGCGGTCCGGCGCTTGAAGCCCGAAGATATTCCGGCGGCCGGCCGGGCGCATTACAGCTTCCTGCAGGCCGCCGCTGCCGGTTGGGCAGAATCCGCCGATCGGCTCGGACAGGTGGAGGTTGTGGAAGCCGAGCAATTCCGCAGCTATGCGGCAGACGAGACGAAAGCCTGCTTCGTGGCGGAAATCGATTTTTATTACCGTTGTCCGTTAACGGAACAAGGTATCGTGCTGGTGGATACCCCGGGGGCCGATTCAATCCACGCTCGCCATACAGGGGTTACGTTCCAATATATGAAGGATTCCGATGCGATCATCTTCGTGACGTATTACAACCACGCGTTCTCGCGCTCCGATAAGCAGCTCTTGAGCCAGTTGGGACGAATGAAGGGCAGCTTCGCTCTCGACAAAATGTTCTTTGTCGTCAATGCCGCCGATCTGGCGTCTTCGGAGGAAGAGTTGACGGCTGTTGTGGAGCATGTAAGGGACGGCCTTCGCAGCGCCGGAATCCAGCAGCCCAACGTATATGCGGTCTCCAGTATGCGAGCGATGGCAGCAAGACGGGAGAATACGGCGGAGGACCCAGGCTTCTCCCTGTTCCGGCAACGCTTCTCGACGTTCCTGGAGCAGGATCTTGGGAATCTGGCGGTGTCGTCCGCGGTGGAAATGATGAAGCAGATGCAAGAACGGTTGTCCAAATGGACGGAAGCTGCTGGGCAAAGCGCGGAAAATGCGGAGCAACAGCTTGCCGCCTTGCGTGGTCGCCGGGATCTGTTTGAGCAGGCGGTTGCCGAGTTTCTTCAGGTCGATATCGGTCGGGAATGGAGCCAGGAGAACGCCGAGCTGCTGTTCCATGTCGTGCAGCGGGTACGCCTGCAGGCGCTGGAGTTGTTTGCGGAATTTTTCCACCCCTCCTTGTTACAGGAGCATAACGGTTCGTTGAAACAGAACTTTACCGTTGCACTGCGCGGGTGGCTGGATCAGGTTTCAGGGGAATTGGAGCGGGAGCTGCTTGCGACCTCGCTTCGCTTGGAGCGCAAAGCGGAGGCGCTGCTTCGCCGGGAAGCTGAAGGCTGGTGCCGTCGGTATGAGGCGGCCCTGGATATGCCGCTCAGCTATTCCAGCGCAGAAACGAGCTGGAATACGCCAGCGATTCCGGAAGGCTTGCTGGACAGCGGATCGTTGGCGCCGGAAGTCTATTGGCCGTATTTCAAAAATCCCAAAGCGTTCTTTGAAGGCGGCGGTCGTTTGCAGCTGCGGGCGAAGCTGGAGGAGCCCCTGCTCGCCAAGCTGAAGGCGATCGTTAACGAGATGGAAACCTTCTTCCAGGAGCATTATGAGCGTGAAATCGCGTTGCGGAAGGAGCATACCGCTGAAATGTTCCGCGGTTTATGGACGGAATGGGAGCAGAGTATTCAAGGTTCCAAAGTCTCTCCGGAGGAGCTGACGCATTGGAAAAGCATCCTTGATCAAATCGGGCGGGATGTGGAGGAAATGAAAGCTTTTTATGATAAATAGGCCGGTTTCACCACTAGCCTTGCACCAAACCTGACATGAGAAATTACAGAAAAATTGTTTGTACT
>NZ_JAWDJI010000026.1:0-2111 GCF_032465655.1 Paenibacillus sp. 3LSP
CAAAAACGAGGCGGAAGGCCTCTCCCACCCCGAAATTTTATAAATTCTATAATGTCAAAAAAACCTTCCCTTTCCCCCTTGCGGGGTGAAAAAGAAGGCTTGCGGCTTTCTACGAACACGTAGTTCACCGTCAGATTTTCAGCTCCCCAAGCTTGATCAGCTCGACAACCGCCTGCGCGCGACCTTTGACATTCAACTTTTGCATGACGTTAGAAATGTGATTACGGACGGTTTTCTCACTAATAAACAGTTGCCCGGCAATGTCGCGCGTCGTTTTATCCTGCACGAGAAGCTCGAAGACCTCTCGTTCACGATTAGTTAACAGAAATTTGCTGTTACGATCGCTGCTCTTCAAAATGCGTCACCCCTCCTTGCTCGGGTTTTGTGGTTTAACAAGGTTCAGGGATACAGTCAACACATCTTATGAAGAAACAGGGTTAATGGTGCGGTGCCGTATAGAAATGGGCGGCCCGTTATTTGAAGGCCATCGCGGCCTGAACCGCTTTCAGCCAGCCTTGGTAGAGCGCTTCCCGTCTAGTCTGCGGCATCGTTGGGATAAACCGGCGTTCCAGGCGTTTGCACTGCGCGACTTCATCCATATCGCTCCAGTAATCAACCGCGAGACCCGCCAAAAAGGCCGCGCCCAACGCCGTCGTTTCGCCAATCGCCGGACGTTCTACAGGAACTCCAAGAAGGTCGCTTTGGAACTGCATCAGAAAGTTGTTTGCCACCGCGCCGCCATCCACTTGCATGGACCGAACAGCATACCCGGCATCCTGCTCCATCGCGCCAAGAACGTCTTTGGTCTGGTAAGCCAGCGCCTCAAGCGTCGCCCGGATAAAATGCTCCTTCGTCGTTCCCCGCGTCAAGCCAAATACCGCACCGCGAACCTCGCTGTCCCAATACGGGCTGCCGAGACCGACGAAGGCCGGAACAACGTAGACACCTTCCGTGGAGTTCACGCGCGATGCATACATCTCGCTGTCTTTGGCGTTCCGGAACATGCGCAACCCGTCGCGCAGCCACTGAATCGCCGAGCCGGACACAAAGATACTGCCCTCAAGAGCGTACTCCACCTTTCCGTTTAAGCCCCAGGCCAAGGAGGTAATCAGCCCGTGCTCCGATACGACAGGGGTGCTGCCGGTGTTCATCAGCATGAAGCAGCCGGTTCCGTAAGTTGTTTTGACCATCCCTGGTTGGAAGCAAGCTTGCCCGAACAGAGCTGCCTGCTGGTCTCCGGCCGCCCCTGCGATCGGCACCTCCTCCCCGAAGAAGTGATACGGAACCGTGGTGCCATACACTTCGGAGGAGGATTTCACCTCAGGCAACATCGCCTTTGGGATATCCAGCAGAGCAAGCAGTTCATCATCCCAGGTCAGCTCGTGGATGTTGTACATCAGCGTCCGCGAAGCGTTAGAATAGTCCGTGACATGCAAGCGTCCGCCGGACAGCTTCCAGATAAGCCACGTATCGATGGTGCCGAACAGCAACTCGCCCTTCGCCGCCCGCTCCCGTGAGCCTTCGACATGGTCGAGGATCCACTTGACCTTGGTTCCAGAAAAATAAGGATCGAGCAGCAACCCCGTTTTGGCTCGGATCAAAGCGTCATGGCCAGCATTCCGCAGTTCCTCGCAAATGGCGGCCGTTTGCCGGGACTGCCAGACGATCGCCGGGTATATCGGAGTGCCGCTGTCTTTTTCCCAGACGACCGTCGTTTCCCGCTGGTTCGTAATTCCGATTCCGGCAATTTGCCGCGGCTTGATCCCGGATTCTGATAAGCAGGAAGCGATCACTGACAGGACCGAGCCCCAAATCTCGTTAGGATTCTGCTCAACCCAACCGGGTTCGGGGAAGTACTGTGGAAATTCTCGCTGTGCTGAATGAACAATCTCCCCTTGCCGGTTAAAAAGAATTGCCCGCGAGCTCGTTGTGCCTTGATCCAAGGCCAAGATATATTTTTCCATGGAACTCCTCCGTTTCGGTTTGATGAAATAACGCTTACATTCTTATGTCTATCATAACCCGGCAACTTACGTGTACGCTATCAGAACAGGAGATAAGAAAAACGCCTGGCGGCGTCCTTTTAAGTTCGTTCAACTGAGTTCATACGT
>NZ_JAWDJI010000027.1:0-18220 GCF_032465655.1 Paenibacillus sp. 3LSP
TTTCGCCATACGTAGGTATCCTAGCTACGCGGGGGCTTGGCCCTTCCCGCGACCGGACTTTCACCGGCTAGAAGATGCGTGCTTAGCTGGGCACGCCATTTCAAAAAAAAGGGATGCTGCCATTATCGCAGCATCCCTTTATATATCCCGGGCTCCGAGCCCTCAATCACGATCGCACCGGTTGCCTTGGCGTAGAAGTCCTTTGGACCCGCACCGCCGATCACCGCATATCCGTAACCGTCTATCCGCATCAGGTCGAGCGTATGCAGCAGCAGCTGTTTGCCGATCCCCCGGCCCCGCTCCTTCTCATCCACACCGGTAGGTCCGAAGAATCCTTTCATCGTGGCATCATAGCAGGCGAAGCCTAACAACTTACCGTTTTCAACAGCGATAATACAAGAAACTGGCGACCGGGATAAAGCGACTTCACATTCGCTGACCCAGTGCTCATTGAAATGCTCGCCTACCCATTTTGCAATAACATGCTTCTCCGGGCCGATGGCGCGGCGAATGGTGATTCCAGTCCGAGCTTCGTACTGCTCAGCCGTTTCGAAGGGGGGAAGATCGTATAATTTCACTAACATATCGGACATGCTTATCGCTCTCCTTTGTGAGAAAGACGTGTTTTGAGGGCTATTATACGTCTTCTCTTCCCATCCGACAACCAAGTTGCGAAAAAATTTTCCAATCCCTTCGCAGCAGTCCAATCCCGACTCCCGTTACTCCGCACCTTCAAGGACATACTCTTTATATCTTCCGTAATCGCTTTGCTTACACTCCAGAACGAGCTTGGTTCCCTCTTCTTCATAACTGGTCTCCAGCACGTTGGCCTGCTCATTGAAGTAAGAAACGAGGGAGCCTTTATCGTACGGAATCAACATGGTACATTTCACGTAGTCCTTGAAAATCCGCCGACGAACTTCATCCACCAGCTCGGTAATTCCGATGCGCGGCTTAGCCGCCAGGTAAATGATATCTCCCTGCACACTTGGGAATGCTTGATCTGTCCGATCGGCCTTGTTGTAGGCATAGATCATCGGGATGTCAGTGATGCCAATTTCCTTCAACGTTTGATGCGTGATTTCGATCATCCGCGCAAATTCGGGGTTGGAATAATCCACGACATGGATCAAAAGATCCGCTTCAGCAACCTCTTCCAACGTGGAGCGGAACGCCTTGACCAAGTGATGCGGCAGGCGGCTTACGAAACCAACCGTATCCGTCAACAGGAACGATTTATTATCCTCCAGCGGGATTTTGCGAACGGACGTCTCCAAGGTGGCAAACAGCATATCCTTCTCCAGCACCTGCTTCTCCAGCCCGGGGTTATACATCTCGAGCAGCGCGTTCATGATCGTCGATTTGCCGGCGTTGGTGTAACCAACGAGCGAAACGACAGGCTCATCGTTCTTCTTGCGCTGTTTGCGTTGAGTTTGGCGATGGGCGACCAGCGTCTCCAGTTCACGGCTCAGCGCGGTGATCTTCTCCTCAATTCGCCGGCGGTCGAGCTCCAGCTTCGTTTCCCCTGCACCGCGGTTCGTGGTGCCGACTCCGCCGCTTTGGCGGCCCAGCGATTCCCGCAGCCCGATCAGCCGCGGCAGCATATACTTCAGCCGGGCCACCTCAACTTGAAGCTGAGCTTCGCGAGTTTTTGCCCGTTCTGCAAAAATATCCAGAATCAGCAGCGTCCGGTCAATCACCTTGCACTCCAGATCGGACTCCAGATTTCGCAGCTGCGACGGGGACAACTCATCATTAAAAATCACGAGATTGCCGTCGTGCGCCTCCAAGAGCGCCCGTACCTCAGCGATTTTCCCTGTACCGATATAATGTGACGGCGTGACCTTAGGCAGGTTTTGCGTAAGCACGCCCACCACTTCAATGTCGCAGGCCTCCGCCAAATTCGCTAGTTCTTCCATTGAATAATCGAAATCCGACTGATGATTTAAATTCACGCCAACCAAGATGGCTTTTTGCTCTAGTTGTTGTTCCGTCATGCTCATACCCGAGTTCCTCCTTTGTAGAACAAAAATAAACACAGGCGCTACACCTGTGTTTACGCAAACGGCCCCTCAAACAGCCCAAAACCTACGAACAGGGGACACCAATCCCCGTTCGCGTTCCCGGCCAAATCAGGCATATTCTATTCTAAAGTTCCAATTGGTTCCCTTTATCATAGTACACCTATCCCGTTCGCCCTGCACAGGTGCAGAGCCTTTGGCAGTATTCAATTATACGCACAAAGTAGTGAAACGGAATTTATTGTACATTACGGGGAACCCTCCGTTCTTTTTATAGTGATTCCAGTTTATCACAATTCGTATGCGTTCACAATCGGTGAAGCAAGATTAGGCTGATCTGTATGAATGTTACCATCAACAATTTCAATGATGCGATGGCATTTTTGGGCAATCTCCATGTCATGAGTGACGATGATAACTGTTTTGCCTTCTCTGTTGATTTCCTGTAATAACTCCATAATCTCTTCCCCGGTTTTGCGATCTAAATTACCCGTAGGTTCATCGGCTAATATCAACGCAGGCTCTGCAGCCAAAGCTCTTGCGATGGCAACCCTTTGCTGCTGCCCTCCGGATATTTCATCGGGCTTTTTATGGAAATGCTCCGCTAACCCCACTTTTTGCAGATAATATCTGGCCTTCGCCACTCTCTCGTTATTTCTTATCTTACGGTAGGTGAGTGGTAACATCACATTATCCAACACCGTGAAATCCTTCAGCAAGGCAAAATACTGAAAAACAAAACCGATCATTTGATTTCTGGTGATGTGAACCTTATGCTTTCTGATCTGGTGTACAGATTGACCATTTAGATAATACTCTCCTTCGGAGGGGGAGTCCATTAACCCTAGAATATTTAGCAAGGTGCTCTTACCGGAACCTGATGGTCCCATGATGGCAACCAATTCGCCTTGATTAATCGTCAGGTTAATGCCTCTCAAAGCAAAAGTTTCATTCGATTTATGGCGGTAAACTTTACTTAATTCACGTAGTTTGATCACCTCCACAATTCCATCCCTCCAATCAATGATTTGATCTCTTGTTTTCGAATAAATGGATACACGATACAGCTCGAGCTTACAATGATGAAAAGTAAGATGATAATTATGAGCAAAAAAATTGGAGCATTGAAGCGAAAACTCAATACGCTGGCCATATCATATTCGCTAAATTGTTGCAGCAACCGCTGAAACTTCAGAACAAAATAAGACAAAGATAACCCCGTGCCCACAAGAGCGATGATGGAATTTTCAAGAATAATTTGCCCCCATATCCCTCTCACACTCTCACCTACGGCCAACTTGATGCCGAACTCTCGTTTTCGACTTAGAATAGAAATGATTGTCGCAAGTGCAATACTGATTACAGAGAATAAGAGAAAACTACCAGCTAATATGAGCTGAGGAATTTGGGCATGAACACTGGATCTTATATTTGCCCTAACATCTTCTTCTAGACTTTTAAGATGAATATCCACTTTACTCTCTGGTAACCGAAGGGTCTGACTCAACTGATATAGATCTGCATCCTTCCGCAACTTTAATACCGTCCCAAGGAATAGCCTCGTATACATGGAGTCATAATTGCTAGATTGATCATTAGGCATTGGGACTAACATGGCCTTATCTAAATTCAAGTAAGTATTGGTTGTATTGTTATTCACGATATACTTATCAGGCAAGAAACCATTAATTCTGTATTGCTCATTGATGAGATCTCCTAATTTATAATACTTTTTGAAATAAGACCCCACGAGTACATTCACTTGTTGTTGACCTGTTCTCTCGAAGTCTTGCGGCAACAAGCCTTGTCCTTCACGAAGTTTCAAGCCCAAAAGAGTATAGTAGTTCTTGTCAATTACAATGGATTCTATATAAGGTGCTTGGAGCCCACTATTGTCCCTGGTCAATCCTTCCAATAACTGAGGAGCTATTGAACGGTTTGTATCATTAAGCAGGACAATACTTTGATAGTAAGTACCGTACGCGAGAACATCCGGGTTCTGATCAAGATGGCGATACAGTTCCGCGATTTGATCCTTATTGTATTTCCATCTTTCAACCTCGGTCGTCCCAAAATTTTTACCAGGAACAACGAGATAAGTGCTCTCCAACTCTAACAGTGAGTGATGGAGTAGATAGTAGAAGTTATAAAAAATATTTCCTGAACTTGTGATCGTGGATAAACCATAGGTAAATTGAATCAACAAAAGCAAGGTCAGGAACCATCTATTTCGCAACGCTCTAACGGCAGCTTTTATTCTGATCATATTAGGTTACTCCTTTAAAGCCTTAGCAGGTTCAAGACGAAATAAGTGCAGGATGGGAACAAGCGACGTGATTAAGGCAATGGCAATAGTTGCTATGCAGGCAAGTCCAATTTGGTCCGGACGAGTGTTTATAAAATAACCTGTTGAAGCAAAAATGCCTGAACTGAAATGGCCTGCTAACCACAGAATGGTATTGGAAACAATGGTGGCAATCATCGCACACAGGATCAATTGAAGAATGATATTTATGACTAAACGGGTATGGCTGGCTCCTATCGCTTTTCGAATAGCCATCTCTTTTCTTTTCAAGTAAATCCATAAATAACTCACGATGATGCAGTTGACCAAAGCGATTGTTAGTAGTTGGTAAGGGTAACTTAAGATCTCCTTCACCATACCACTTGATTTTTTTGCTTGTTTAATTGCTTTGGTATCATCATTGGTGTTTATTTTTACATCCTTAGCTAGTTGGCTAATTTCGGAGGTAAATGAACTGATTTCGTTTTTTGGATTTTGATTGGACCTGACGATAAGTTGTAATGCGTTCTCACGTTTGATGTCCTCGATGATGGAAATAGGGAGACTGTCAAAATTCATAAATACTCTTAAATTATAGGCAGTGCTCAAGCCCCTTCCGGCGATTCCTTTGATGTTGTACGCTTTGCCTAATAAATTGATTTTCCCCACATGACTGGATATGATCTTTCCAACGATAACTCCGTTTGACTCATCTGGTGCGATCCCTGTCCCATCAAGTAATGGAGGAGACCATATTTTCAAGTTTAGTAGCCCTGTAATACTAATCCTTCCATGCTCTGGGTCTTTCACTGGAAACTCATTCGTAATTACACTTGAACTAACAAAAGCGTTGTCTGCTGCTTTCTGCAATTGATCTAGTTTTAGTGACTCTAAATTGGTTAGTTCTAAAGTATAGTAGTATCGAAAATGACCATTGATAGAGTCATAATAGATATCATCAAAATTGGATTGGGTGGATAGCGCGATTTGCATCGGCAATAGAGTAAAAAGAAATCCAACCATCAGCATCGCGAACAATTTTCGATTGATCCCAACTTCCTTGATGATTTGCCGCATTTCATCCTCCCAAAATAACCAGAATGTGAATAGAGCAGAATATGCTCTTTTCACATTCTGGGCTGGATTAAATAATCAGATCTATCTTACTGAAACCGAATACTTTTACTAATTGGGCTTCCACCATCGACTGTGATCCATTCATGGTAGGATACTCCACTGCTTACAGGACCCGTAGATGTAAAGTACAGATCAACTCTATCTGTTGCACGGGCATTATTTAAAACTCCTTTTAAATTATTGTGGCCACGCCCATATTCTACATTTAAATGTCATAACATTCCATATATTTACTGAAATATTACAATTTTTACAGTGATCTTACATTTTCTCTCTAACCTCTCTCAATTAATCGTGGTAACCGCTTTTTCGCATACTGAAACAATTTTTTCTTCATCGTGCTGATGATATCCAGTGGGGTCCGTTACGTTAAGAACGCCCGCTCTCCGCGGGAAACGAGATATGCGCGAATCATCTCGAAACGGATGGACGTGAGGCACCACTCCAGTCACATGGGCCAACATAACGCGATACACCGCTCTTCTTCTCGGACGTACTATTACATTACATTGGAGTTTGACAACGGCAGCCGTCAGGAATATTTGGATGTCAAAAATCTGTACGGCCTTGTCGCCGAAGGTGATGTCGGATATGCTGCAGTCCAGGGCGACTGGATTGTAGCGTTCGAACGCGATGTGTCGCAGCGACCCAGCGGTACATATTAATGGCCTGAAGGTCAAAAAAACAAGGGGTTCCAAATGTGATTTTGGGACACCTTGTTGCTTACCGGGCACTTTTTTCGGTTTACAAACCCGCTCGCTTGCGCTTGCGATATGCGGACGGGGTCTCCCCGTAAACCTGGCAGAACATTCGCGTAAAATGATCCGGACTGTCAAAGCCGACATCCCCGGCGATTTCGGCCACTTGCCGCGTCGTAAAAGTCAGCAGCTGAGCTGCCTTTTCCAAGCGGATTTTATTGACGGTGCCGATGATCGTGTCTCCTACCTGCTCTTTAAACAGGTGCGACAGCCGGGAAGGCGACATGCAGCAGCGCTTGGCCAGCTCCGGGATGCTTACCCGTTCGCGATACGACTCCCGCAGATACCCAACGACATCGGCGATTCTTGGATCCAAGGCGGCTTCGTCGCTGTCCTTGGCCACCTCCGTACGGAGCAACAACAGTGCTTCCTCTAACGCCAGCTCCGCCAAGCGATGATGGAGTTCGGAGTTCCCGCCCCAACTGCTGTACCGTTCCATTCGCCGAAGCGCTTCGGAAAATCCGTTTTGGCCGGGGCAGCTATCCACAAGTAAACGGACAAACCCTTCGGATTGCTGTGGGAGGCTCAACCACGGCCGAAAAGAGGGATCAGGTATAAAATGAACCCAAATAAACTCCCACTCAGCCCCCGCCGTACCATATTGGTGGGGCAAACCGGGCAGCAGGATCACAACGTCCCCAGGCCGGCAAGGCATCGCTTCACCGGCAACTTGCACTTGTCCTTCTCCGGTCAGCGTATACATCAACAGCCAACCTACAGGATCGGGAGGCCGGTGAATGGAATACCCTGCGGATTCCGTATAATGCCCTGCAATTAAAATGCCATAGGGACGCTCCTCATTGATAGCATAATCCGTCGGTTTTTTAGCCATATCCTCTCTTCCTTCATTCAGCAATAAACATCTAAAATGAATATAACCGATGTCTTTTCCAACATCCAGAACCAACACGATCCATCGGATCTCAAACCCTTCAGGAGGCTGTTCTCTCTATGACTAATCACACAGCTGCAATCCTAAGACTTGAAATCGGCCAAGTCAACAAAACGATCCGCCCCGGCAAACTTGCCCTGCATGCCGGAAGCAATCCGAAAGGAGAATCGTTTGGATTTACCAACTTCTATATGACTCGCAACGGCGAACCGGTGATTCCGGTCGTGGGCGAGTTTCATTTTTCCCGTTTCTCATACTTGCATTGGGAAGAAGAGTTGCTGAAAATGAAAGCCGGCGGCGTTCATGTGGTTGCAACTTACGTGTTCTGGAATTTTCACGAGGAAGAGGAGGGCGTCTTCGATTGGAGCGGCAACCGCAATCTGCGGCATTTCATTGATCTCTGCGCCAAGCTTGAGCTGCCGCTCATCTTGCGGATCGGCCCGTTTTGTCATGGTGAGGTCCGCAACGGCGGCATCCCCGATTGGGTGTTCCGCTATCCGCTGGAGGTTCGCTCTAATGATGAGCGATACTTGTCACTGGCCCGACGTTTGTATCGGGAGATCGCTCGGCAAATCCAAGGCACTTATTATCAAGAAGGCGGTCCGGTGATCGCTGTGCAACTGGAGAACGAGTATATGCATGCCGGCGCACCGTTGGATGCTTGGGGATACAGCTCCGGTCAATACGTGACCGCCGGTACGGAGGGCTCCGCCCACTTGGACGAATTGCGCCGGATTGCCGAGGAGGTAGGCATTCGTCCGCTGTTCTTCACTGCAACGGCTTGGGGCGGAGCCGCTGTGCCAGAGGATGGCACGTTACCCATGCTGGCGGGGTACGCTTATACGCCGTGGATTCCCAACCAACCGCCAAGCCGGGAGTTCCTGTTCCAGGATCTGCACGTTACGCCTGCTGAGCCGGTAAATTACGACAGCCAGGAGTATCCGGTAGCTTATTGCGAAATGGCCGGCGGCATGCAAGTCAGCTACAAGGCACGGCCTTACGTACCTGCGGAGAGCGTCGAGGCGATGACGTTGGTGAAGCTGGGCAGCGGCAGTAACCTCCTGGGCTATTACATGTACCACGGTGGTTCCAATCCTATCGGCCGCAAGACGTTCCTCAACGAATCCGGTTTACCAAAAATCACCTACGATTACCAATCGCCCTTAGGCGAGTTTGGACGGGTTGGTGATTCGTATGACCGTATCCGTGCGATCTCGTTGTTCTTGCAATCTTTTGGTCACCTTCTGGCTCCGATGGGGACCGTACTGCCCGCAGGTCAGGAGCTAATCGCACCGGAAGATACCCAGAGCATCCGTTGGTGCGTCCGGCAAAAAGACGGCTCCGGCTTTGTGTTCCTGAACAATTTCCAGGATCATGTCGATCTGCCGGATCGCCGGCTGCGAATCGAACTGGATACGCCGAAGGGGAAGGTATGCTTCCCTCAAACCGGAGAACTCTCCCTTCGGAGCGGGCTTGGCGCGATCCTGCCGTTCAACCTGGAGCTGGACGGATTGATGATAGTGAGCGCCACCGCCCAGCTCTTAGCCCGGTTAGAGGCAGGGGACGAAACGGTGTTGGTGTTTTTTGCCCATGACGGAATGGAACCTGAGATCGTGCTCCGAAAATTTTCGGTATCCGAAGTAGGAGGGGAGGAGTGCCATGGCGTCGTGGAAGAAGACGAAGCGAACTGGATTCTTCGCCCGGCGGCGGGCCGCCAGTATCAGATCCGTGTGAAGACGACCGAAGGCAAGACCGTTCGCCTTGTCACCTTAACCCGAGCTGAGGCATTGCAAACGTATCGGTTCGACGGTCTGTGGGGCCGCGATACGCTGGTTATTAGCACAAGCCACTTGGTGATGAGGGATGGACAGCTTATCTGTACTTCGCCGGGACAAAACGAAGTGACTTTATCCCTCTTTCCTGCACCTAGCCCATCAGCGGAATTGCGGAGCAGTGCGGGAGTACTGCAAGCTGCGGCAAAACCTGACGGTTGTGTGTTCCAAACGTATACCCTTGATTTTGCCGCTTATTCGCCCGAGATGACTCTCCACTCGCCATCAGATCGCTCTGTACTGGTGGATGTCCCCGCTGACTGGCCGGAATCTGTGCCGGATGTCTGGCTTCGTATCGAGTACGACGGGGATGTAGCCTCCGCTTATCTCCGTGACCGGATGCTGACGGATCATATCCACTTCGGTCAGCCTTGGGAAATCGGGTTAAAACAAGTGCGTCACGAGTTAGAAAATCACCCGCTGCATCTCTCCATTACACCGCTGCGCCGAGGCACGGTTCATAGTTACGTGAACCAGGCTTATGTCGAGCGATTTGAAGGAGTGGAGATCGCCAAATTACACGACATCCAAGCGATTCCCCATTATGCCGCACGTTTATGGACGCAAGGCAAATAAAACTGTAGAGCGCGAGTGCAGGAAAATTCTCTTGCCCTCGCGCTTTTTTTCAGAGGACGGATCCAGAACTCGCACACCTCGTTCCTACGCTCAGTTCACCGGCAATCCCCGTTTGCACGCAAAATTGCCCCAATGCGGCTTCCGCCCGTCGATATCGATGAACCCGTATTCGTCGGACAGGTCCCAGCTGGTCAGCGCCCGGCCGGCTTTTTCATGAACGTTCGGGTCTGCAGCTAGGGCAGCCACCGCCTGCCCCACAAAATACGGCGTTTCGGATTCCGCGTATAACGGTTCCTTCTTGACGGCATCTTGCCAATTCGCTTCCTGAACTCCAAAGTAATCCAGCATCTGCTCGGAACGCAAAAATCCAGGAGTCACCGCCACTGCCGTCACATTGTACGGCTTCAGTTCCTCGGCCATGGCTGCGGCCAAGTGGATCGGTGAGATTTTCGCCAAACTGTAGTACAGGTTCCCACGATAGTTATAGGTCGACCCGTCGGTAATTTCGATGACCAGACCTTCTTTCCGTTTGATCATCAGCGGTACCCCGTAGTAACTCGTAATGAGATGGGTGCGAACGGCTCTTTCCTGCATTAGCAGCCCGTCAGCCAGCGGTTGTTCCCAAAACGGAGTGTTCCAATGAGTGAGGCTCTCACCGCCCCAAATGTCGTTCACCAAAATGTCCAAGCGTCCGTTCTGTTCCTTGTCCACACGTTCAAACAAAGCCTTAACCTGCTCCGGCACCGTATGATCCGTGCGGACAGCAATCCCGACTCCGCCGCGAGAGGTTACCATTTCGGCTGTCTCGTCAATCGTCTCCGTCCGTCCGATGTCCGATGCTTCTCCCCGGATACTCCGTCCGGTGCAATACACCGTGGCTCCTGCGGCCCCCAGCATGACGGCGATGCCCCGGCCCGCTCCTCGCGTTGCCCCGGCAACGACGGCCACTTTTCCCGCTAAAGGTTTCTTCTCCATGGTTTCGTTCGCTTCCTTTCCAGTTCGAAATTCGCACGTGCCTTTGTAGCATAACAAAGGATATATGACATCTATTGTCTTATATCTATGGTATAATCATTCGACGAACCTAAAGAGCCGAAAGAGGGAGTTTTTTATGCGTGCGGACCGTTTGCTAAATCTGCTGCTCTTGCTGCAGAACCGGGGAAAAATGAGCTCGCGCCAGCTGGCAGAACTGCTGGAAGTGTCGGAGCGGACGATCGTCCGGGACATTGAGGCGTTGAGTGCGGCGGGCATCCCCGTGTACGCGGAGCGCGGCTCCCGCGGCGGCTGGGTGCTGGCGGACAGCTATCGGACGAATCTGACCGGCATGCGGCCGGAGGAAATCGTCTCGCTGTTGCTGGCGAACCATAACGAGCTTTTGAAGGATCTGGGGATTCAGGGGGACTTTCAAGCTGCTTACCAGAAGCTATTAGCGGCTGCCCCCGCCCCAATCCGGCAGGATGCCGAGTTGATCCGCGAGCGCCTCCATATCGACGGGGCTGGTTGGCACGCTTCGGAGGAGGCTTTCCCTTGGCTGTCCGCCGTACAGGAGGCGGTGTGGGCCCAGCGGAAGCTGCGCATCCGCTATCGCAAAGAAGAGGGGATCACCGAGCGGATCATTCACCCCTTGGGGCTGGTCGCTAAACGTAACGTATGGTATGTAGCGGCCGAGCAAGAGCCTGACGGTGAGCTTCGCACGTTCCGTATTTCTCGGTTGGAAGAAGCCTCGCTGTTGGATGAAACCTTCATGCGACCGGAGGGGTTTGATCTGGCAGCGTATTGGGAGCAAACAACCGCCCGCTTCAAATCCGAGTTGCCCCGTTATGTCGCTCGGGTACGGACGACCGAAGCCGGGTTGGATCGTCTGCGCAAGGAACGATTTATTAAGGTGCTTCAAGTTGAAAACTCGGACAACCAGGGCCAGATCCTGGCGGAGGTCGACCTCCAGACACTGGACTGGGCATGCGGCGTGATCCTGAGGATCGGCCGAGATGCAGAGGTGTTGGAGCCGCAAGAGCTGCGGGAACGCGTGATCTCCGAAGCCCAAGCGATCCTCGCTTTGTACGGACACTTAGACTAGGCCCCCAATGCTGAGTCCGAGCGCCCTTTCTCCGTAGAACAGATACACTTTGGAGATGATGATGAGGGGCATGGACAGTTGGCTCTCAGCCAGCTCCCACCTCTGTCCGGACATCTTTGCAGGATTATCCCCTTTGGTCAGCTGACGGGAAACAGGTCTACTCAAGTGAAGGAATTGCAGAGAAGATTGCGGATATTCGTGTGGACAAGACGGTTGGTATGTGATTCCGGATTATTCTTGGATCCAGCCTCGACTTCCTCCTGTTTTCGTGTTCGCCCATACGGGTACACCTCCCACATCCTACTTAACAAAAGGGATAATGGTGCAAAAGCGACGCACAGGCACACTCCCTGATCAAGAGGGATAATGTGTGAAAGGTGCCCCTAAAGAGCCCCCCTGAACAAAAGGGATAGTGATGTAAAAGCGCACCACAAGAGACTCTCTGATCAAACGGGATCATGGTGCAAAAGCGACACACAGACACACTCTCCCTGATCAAGAGGGATAATGTGTGAAAGGTGCCCCTAAAGACCCCCCCTGAACAAAAGGGATAGTGATGTAAAAGCGCACCACAAGAAACTCTCTGATCAAACGGGATAATGGTGCAAAAGCAACACACAGACACTCTCCCTGATCAAGAGGGATAATGTGTGAAAGGGGCCTCCACAAGAGGTGCCTCATCCTCCAACCGCCTGCTTATAAAAATAGCCGGCCAGAATCATTATCTTCTGGTCGGCTATTTTTTGCATGGTTAGCCCAGCAGGAAAGCGCGTGGGGAAACGTAGAGGAAGCGCTCGGCTCGGGCCATGACGTGGACTTTTTGCTCTGGGAAATGCTCATACAGGTAGTCCACAAAATGACCTGGCTTCTCTGCATTTACCGCAAACAGGTCATAATGCAGCGGGATTACGGTGTCCGCGCCGATTTCCTGGGCGAAATGTGCCGCTTCGCGATAATCCATGTTTCCCACGATTCCACGCTGCTGGCGGAAGTAGTCCCGCCCGTTGATCGGCAGCAGGGCGATGTCCGGTTTCAGCTCACCCACTTGCTTGATCAATTCCGGAAAAACCAACGTATCTCCGGCATGATAAAGCGTCACGCCGTTGAGCTCCAGAACGTACCCAACGTACCGGGGGCAGCCGTCGGCATCCCGTTCCAGCTGCTCATGGGCCGCCGCAATCGGCGTTACCCGCAGCTTGGAGAAGAGCTCCAGCGGCTGACGATCGTCGGCGGTCATGAGCACAGACTCCGAGATGCCCATCTCTAGCAATGCTGGCTTGCAGCATGCCGGCGCAACGATCGGCGCCTCGGGACTGCTGCGATGCAGCCATGGCAACGTCCGCGCATCCATATGGTCATCATGTTCATGCGTTATCAGGCATAGCTGTACGCCTTCAATCTCTTCCGGTGCAATCGGTGCAGGAAATGCGCGCCGCCAATCACCGTCGTCCAGATCGCCCGAGAGATAAGGGTCTACGTAAATCGTGATCCCGTCCCCTTTGACGATGACGCTTTCCTGGCCGAGATACCACACCGCCAAGGTTCCGTACGGAGGTTCCGTCCGGGCGATCTCACGAATCAATGCCGCGCCTGTTCGCTGATTTTGGGTCATTAGATAAGGGCACTCCTTGATTTTTAGGTTCCCGCCACAATTGAACGGATGGTTTCCAAAGGAAGCTTCGGCTTACGATCGTAGGTCAGCAAGCCGTTAATTTCCTGTTCCACGTCCGTGAACTGGGTATAGCAGAAGCCTTGGACCACCGGAGATTGCAGCATCGGTACGATTACATTCTTCAGGCGCAGCGCAAAATCCTCCTCATTCTCCGCACCGGAGTACCCCCAGCCTTCCCATTCATTCACCTTAAAGGAGATCCCGCCAAACTCTGTGACCAAAATTGGCTGTCCCTCGTAAGGGAATCCAGGTACCAGAATCACCCGATTCCCGGGAGCTGCAGTCAAAGCCGATTCGACGGTTGCATATCGCTCCTCCAACTTCTCCTTGCGCCATTCGTAGTCGTGAATCGTCACAAGGTCAGTGGTCACCAATTCCCATCCGTCATTGGAAACAACCGGACGCGTGGGATCCAGCGACTTGGTCAGGTGGTACAGCGATACCGCGTGGTGCTGTTGCTGCTTGTCGATCATGATGTTGGTCACGCCCCAGCTTTCGTTCAGCGGAACCCATGCCACGATGCAAGGATGGTTAATATCCCGCTCCACCGCCTGGATCCATTCTCGCGTCATCCGACTGACATACTGCTCAGTGAACTGGTAGGCGTTCGCCATCTCCCCCCACACCAGCAGCCCCAGTTTGTCAGCCCAATACAAGTAACGGGGATCTTCGATCTTCTGATGCTTCCGCACCCCGTTCAGCCCCATGGCCTTTACCAACTCCACGTCCCGCCGCAAGTCCTCATCGCTTGGCGCAGTCAGCAAGCCATCCGGGAAGTAACCTTGATCCAGCACCAGCTTCATATAATAGGAGCGATTATTTAAGTGCAATTTGCCGGATTCCACGGAAATTTTGCGCATCCCGAAATAGCTTTGGACCTTGTCCACAGGTGTACCGTCGATCAACAGCGTTAACTCCAGATCGTACAAGTTGGGGCGTTCCGGGGTCCACCAGCGTCCCAAGCCATGATCGTTAAAATCCTCCAAATGGATCACCCGGCGACCCGACTCATGACTTACGGAGAAGCAATCCTCGGTGACAAATTCGCCGTTAAACGTAATGACCGCCTTCATGCTGGCTTTAACGGAGGCGCTGTGTCCCGCCAAAAACACCTCAAGTCCGATATCATTCTTGTCGATGTCCGGCACCAACCGAATGCGATCAATTCGCGTCGTAGGTACCGGCTCAAGCCAGACGCTCTGCCAAATCCCAGTCGTGCGGGTATAGAAGATGCTCTCGGATTGATCCTTCCAATACTGCTTGCCCCGCGGCAGGGAAACATCGCGGCTGTAGTCCGTCGCCTTCACAACAACGGTATTCTCGCCTTCATCCAGTACATCCGTAATATCCGCCGTAAATGGAGTATGTCCGCCTTCATGCATCGCTACCAGATGCCCGTTCACCCATACTTTGGCCTCATAATCCACAGCACCAAAATGCAAGAGCAGTCTGCCTGACTTGTAGTCTTGAGGTACGGTAAACGTTCTCCGGTACCATACCTGGTCGTGTACAGTCGGGTCACCTATACCGCTCAGTTTGCTCTGATAGCAGAATGGCACGTTGATTTTCCGACTGAAATCATGTGTCTCGTACCATCTGTCTCTTTCACCAATTCCTTGGTCGTCAAATTCAAACTCCCACTCACCGTTTAAACTCATCCAAGCGTCGCGGACAAATTGGGGACGGGGGTACTCGTTACGTAAAGGTTGACTTGTCATTTTTCCGCTCCTTCGGGTCTTTATTTATTGTTTTTGTTTTAATACATAATTTTTGTATCTTTTAAGCTAAATATAGCCCCGAACTTCTGTTTTGTCAACGTTTTCAGTCGATTTTTCTAATTACATTAAGTGTTTTTATTTTACGAACTTTTTGGAATTAAGTGCCTATGATACAAAAAAACCACCGACTCCCCAAGGAGTCGATGGTCAAATTAGAGCTTATTCAAATGGAACCAGTGTCTTCATCCATGGTGTAGGCGATCTGAAGAACTAGGTCCTGATCATAATCGCCAAACTGCTTGCCGAACAGATTGACACCGCCCTTATGGATCGCATCCGGCTTAACGCCGATCCGTACACGCAGACTTGGTCGTTGATCAAGGTTCAGATCGTCGATCGTAACGTCGGAGACCTTCTGCATATCGAGCGTTGTGCGTTCGCGGTCAACTCGCCATGTTTTCAGCAAGCCGTATTGGGTCATCCAATCTTCCCACCAGGGAGGATTGAATGTGCCGCGCCGATCCCCGAAATCCCCGGGACTCGTCCACATGCCGATCTCAACGCCATTAATCCATACCGAAATATCCGAAGGCCAGTCATTGTCGTAGTTGGGGGCTTCCGAGCACATTTCCATGGACAATTCCAGCGATTGAATGCGCGCATTTTGCGGAACTTCCAGCGGGAACTGGTACTCCACATACCCTTTACGAAACCACAAAATCTGCGCTCCCACATGCTTGGGGTGATAGAAGCTGGCCGGCTCATCCTCCCGAACCAACATGCCTTCACTGGATGCCATACCGCACGTCGGATGAACCTCGCAGTCGCTGTAATGCCCGATCGGCATTTCAACCTCGTAGAACTTCATCCCGTCCTTGGACGTCCGGATGCTTGAGTTCAGCGAGATGAGAATATCGTCATAATTGCGGCTGCACACCTTCATCGCACCGCGGACGGCCGGAAGCAATTCCGTATTAATCAGCTTGGCCGCTTCCAGGATCTTAACGTTGTTTGCCACCGTAGACACCGGAAGTTCCAGCGTCTCGGCAAGCTCAATGATATTCATGCTCCGCGTGTTGAGCAGACGAAGAATGTCTACGCGAGACCGTGTAGAGAGCGCGTGCGCCACTTGAACCAACTTATCCGGTTCGTGTATCCCGACTTCCAGCATAGGAACCTCCGTATCCGTATTCCCAAATAATGATCTTACTTTCTTGACTTTACTACACAAAGCTGGAATAAATCAAGATTCATAAAAGTTATCACGATTCCGGAATCTTCAACGGCAACAGGTCAAAACAATCCAATTCAAACTCCCCGCGATTCTTCGTGAATCGCAGCTTGTTCACCCCATCCTTCAACTGAATTTTGGCGGTGGACACCCCCCAGTTGTTCCACCCCTTCGGGTGAACCACTGCGGTAACGGAAGTCCCTATATCAACGCTCAAGTCAAAATAGGCCATTTCTCCGGCAGCACTCCCGTTTGCAGTTCGCGCCAGCAAGAGGTACTCTCCTGCCGAAGCTTGGATGGAATACTCCGCGTAGCTGTCTTTCTGCTCAAACCGCCCAACGCTTTTTCCGCCGGAGCCCTCAGGATTCTCCAGCACAGTCACACCGCCCCCAAGCTGCCCCTTCTCCGCTTCATAGCGGACGCGGCTCACCTCTCCGGATGGCAAAGACAACGGGAGGTTCGGATCCGCCGGAACCCCTAAATTCGGGGTGTTGTCCGCGTTCCAAGTAAAAGGCTGCATCCGCACCTCCCGGTTCCAGCCGGCATCCTTGTATTTCGCCACGTGATATACAATCCAATCCTCCGTCCCGTCAGGTGACGTGGTGAAGGAATGATGTCCCGGGCCGTACAGTCCGTTGCCGGACACGAAAATCGGCTCCTCTCTTTTATGCCAGGAAGCCGGATCAAGCAAATCACGGGTTACATCGGCCGTAATTAATCCCAGACAGTAGTCATTCGTCCAGCTCCCGCTCGCCGAGTAGACCAGATTAATGATGCCGTTTCGAATCGCCACCTGCGGACCTTCATTCACTTGCGGCGAATGATTCGTTTCCCAAGCATACGTCGGCCGGGAAATCTCCACCCGCTCTGAGTCAATTGTCCAAGGGTTGCTCATATGGGCGATGTAGAGATTTTGACGGATATTCTCCTTCCCTTCCCAACCAGACCAAATAAAATACAGCTCCCCGTTCACCTGCAGAACGGTCCCATCGATCGCCCAACGGTTGGTAGTGTCGGTGATTTGCCCTTTTTGCTTCCAGACGCCTTGCAGGGGATCAGCCGAAGTATTCTCCATTACGTACATCCGATGGTTCACGTTATCCCCGTCATCCATGGCGTAGTAGATATACCAAGCCCCATGAATATAATGGAGCTCGGGAGCCCATATGTTGTGGCCGCCCGTTGGAATCACTCGCCGGGGAGCACCATCCATCCCCGTTATGCTGGCGGATTTCCATACTGTCACGTCACTGCCGGTGGTTTTCGTGAAGTAATAATACCCGTCGGTATGTTTATACATCCAAGGATCTGCCCCGTCCTGCATCAGTAAATTATAAAAATCATCCCGCTCGTCACCCTTAGCATCAGATCCGGCACAACCGACCTGCGCCAATAGAAACAGACAAATGGCAGGCAACAGCGCTTTTCCGAATTTTCCTGTTTCCATCTCTCTTCGCTCACCCTTTAATTGATCCGACGTAGACACCTTTAACAAAATACTTCTGCAAGAACGGATACACGCACAAAATCGGCACCGTGGATACGACGATCGCGCAATATTTCACCAATTCCCGGAAGGCGGTCGAGCTCTGGGCACTGTCGATGACGACGCCGCCTGCACTGCCAATGGTGGTAGCCGTGGAATCGTTGGCGACCAAGATCTCCTTCATTAATAGCTGCAGCGGGAACAGCTCCCGATCCTTCAACAAGACCATCGCGTTAAACCAGGAGTTCCAGTTCCCCACCAAATAGTACAGAAAAATAACGGCTAACGTCGCCTTGGACAACGGGAGGATCACCCGAATCAAGATGGCCGCCTGACTCGCCCCATCGATCGTTGCAGCCTCTTCCAGCTCCGCCGGCAGCGACTGGAAGCTCGTTCTTAAAATAATGATATTCCACGTGTTGAGCGCCGTCGGTAAAATCATCGCCCACAGGTTGTTATATAAATGGATATCTTTCATTAACCTGAATCCGTGATATTTGCTAAATCGTTCTAATGTGACGGATTCAAAATCAGAT
>NZ_JAWDJI010000028.1:0-4270 GCF_032465655.1 Paenibacillus sp. 3LSP
GACTTTGTGTGTGTAAAAGAAAATGGTCAACCAGTTACTCCCAATTCAATCAAGTGGTATACTGCAAAATTACGCAAACAAACAAAAGTGAATTTTAATTTCCACTCATTTCGCCATACACATGCTACCATGCTTTTAGAACAAGGAGCAAAACCTAAAGAAATACAAGCAAGATTAGGGCATTCTAGATTAGCTACTACTATGGATACTTACGCACATGTAACTAAAAAAATGAAAAAAGACACTATCGACATCTTTGAAAAGATGTTACGTGATAATGTCTTTTAATCATCTCCCATTTTAACGTGGGAAAAATGTGGGAAAAGTCAGCGCAAGGGTTTTAATGAATAGAGAAAAACCCTTGCTACTTCTTCGGTTCATCCTCATCCATTTTCAGAACGGCCATGAAGGCTTCTTATAGTCTTGTATTCTAAAAGTATTACATACATTTTCAATAAGTTTTAAATTGCTTCATATAGAAGTCTTTGCAATTGCTTCATGTTCTATTGTTTTTTCACACTACTTCGTATCATCTCAAATTTTTATGTGGTTTTATATATCCTCGGTGGGATAAATGTGGGAGATATAATCTTTATCTTACTTTTAACAGTTACTCTGCTGATTGCTAATAAAGTTCTTAATCGCAAAAAATCATAGTTATCGCTTAGGAATCGTCAATACATATTCTGGAAAATCTATATCAATAGTTTGACCATCAATTACATCGCCTTTTAAATCATTGGTTCGGCGTAATTTGATAAAACATTTTCTACCAGCAAATTTCTTAATGTCCATTGTTCCATCTAATCCTAAAGGCATACCTTCTGGAATTTTATAAGCTTTATTTACGTCTTCACGCACCAAACGTTTTGATTCACAACGCCCCAATTCTAACTTAGGGTTTTCGGCATCCATAAAGAATATATAACCATGATTAAAAGGTTGTGCCCCATTTTGAGGAACCAACCAACCAGCGCCACGAAATACACCTAAACTAAACTCGTTAAATACTTCTAGTTTAGCTAAATAATTACCATTCTTTTTAACTGGCGATTTAGCGATGATATTATCATGTTTACTTGGTGTAGGGATTTCAGAACTACTATCAGCCGAATCGTTGTCCTTTCCTTTTCCCGCATTCGCATAAGCATTCCAAGCATTAGCATCACCATAGAAGTAATTTTTATCATAAGGAGTTGAAGTATATTGCCACATAACTGCATTAGACCAGTGTTTAATAGCAGGGAATTCTGATTGATAAGCTGCTACCCACAGACCATAATCAGCTTGAACAATTTCTGAAAAATCTTCTTCAAATAATACTGATGCAGAAGTATAAACTAATGCCTTGATACCCGTCTTCTGTTGAATACGATCGAGCATCTGTTTAAGTACTCCTGTTCCTTGTCGTCCATACATCTCATAATCAAGTACTAAAATGCCTTTCCCAATATATCCTTGGACATTATTTAAAAAGAAATCAGTTTGAGCTTTCCAATCTTCTCCGTTAATAAAATGATAAACTCCAAAAGGTTTACCGGCATTAACTGCTTGTTGCACAAAAGGATCACAGTAACAATCAACAAACCCCGTTCCTTCAGTTGCTTTAAACATATAAGCATCAGCAGGATAATCTACGATATTTTTTGATCCATTATTATTTGATAAATCTACTACATTCAATGTCATTGTTTTTCTCTCCAATCTTTTGGTTTTTTATAACTTAAAGCTTGCTGACTATCTGAAAATCCTTTTGTTGTTGGATCGACAATATAGCCATATAAGGCAAATACCAACGCAAATAATTGTGCAGGATTCATCACGATATTTTTCACAATTTGCACAACACCATTCCATGTTGTAACATCAGCTTCCGTCACATGCGCAACGGATCCGATAGTACTAAACAAAAACAAAATAAATGGCACCCAAAACTGCGGATTTTTAAATCTAGTTTTCCAATTGATCATTCGAGACCCCTTCTTTCAATTTAATATTTTCTAGTTTCAATACCTCATTTTCCCGCTGTAAAAGTTCGTTTTGCCCTTCTAATTTCTCAATTTCCAACTTGTAGAAATTGATTTCTTTTTCATACTTTTCTTGGAGCTTTTCGACTTTTCCTTCGAGTTTGTCTACTTTTTGCTGTAGTTGCTGATTTAATTCTTTATATTGCTCATACAATGAAGTAGCGTTCTTAATGTTTTCATTTTCTAAAGTCACTTTGTTAGTTGACTTAGTTGCTAAAAATGTTCCAACTGCTGTAATTAAAGCAGTAACTACCATTGCTAAGTGCTGTTGCTCAATATGCAAATTACTGACCTCACTTCCATCCACAATAAAAAGCGCACTCGTTTGAGTACGCTTCTATTCTTCACTATTAATAATCTCATCCGCTTCTTCATCTGTGATACATAACGGAACGAACTGTCGAACCTGTTCTTCTGTAAAACAGCCCCAGTCAAACATCATTTTCACATCGCTAAAACTGAACATACTACTCGCCTCCTTCTGATTCTGGATTTAATTGCTCTTTAATTTCTGCAATATCCTTGCTGTTTTGAAGTGAAGCAAGCATTGTCTTTGAATTGATTTGTGCTAAATTGTCAGCTTTTTCTTTCAATGTAGTATTTTCCTGTTTAATTGCTACATCATTTAGCATGAGTTTGGCATTGAGCTGTTTTAGATTACCATTCTCGTGTTCCAGAGCCTCGTACACTGCTTCAAGATTATTTAGCTTATTGTGATCCAATACATTCGTCAAAACAATCCATCGGTTTTCTTGCGGATCAAATAATTGATCATTAATTGTTAACGACTCCCCATCTGAACGAATTCCTTCTAATGGTGGGACATCAGTAAACGGGACAGTCATAACCATATCATCTACCACTTTTCCGGCATATTCCCCACCAGGCTTGCCATACTTCCAAATATCTTTCATTTATTTCACTCCTTTAATCTAAGATTCTATTTCCATAATGTGTAGCGTATTTATCTGTGCAAAATCTACTGTCTTTGATTCCTCTCCCTCATACACAATACTAAACATAGAACCAGCTTTGGCTTCAAAGATTCGAGAGAAATGAATCCCATGTTTCCATTGAAGAACATTAGTTGAATCGCCTGTTCCACCAGCATATCCAATTTGGTTTGTTTCCTCATCATCTCTATAAAAAACTAGATATGCATATTTCCCACTACTTGATCCCCCAAATTGCAATCTAGCCAATCCTTCAATCAATAGCGTACAATCTCGGACTACTTCAGCTTCCCATCTCCCTGAATTCCATACTAATGGCGATTCTTTCATTGCTCTGTTTTGTTGTTTACCAATAGTTGTAACTTCATCTCCGATAACTAATCTTGCTTTGTGTGGTATCTTCGTTAACTCTTTACCAGTTCCATACCAGGCTTCAAACGGAAGTGCGTTATCAACCAATACTGGTATTTGGTTTACCATGGGCGTTTCTAAAAAGTTCTTAGTTCCATCTACAGATTGTGGCTCAGTTAAGCTCACAGAATCATTCAAGCCTTTTTCAGTATATTCAGGTGTGACATCCCAGCTGTAGTCGTTCGGATTGTTGCTGTCTTTCAATCCTTCACCGAAGTATTTAAATTGACTGATATTAGGGGTTCGGGTGTCGCCTTTTTCAATCTTGAGCCAGTCAATTTGACATGCGCCAACGGTTTCTTTGGGTTGTTGATAAATTGTCAGATTTGATGGATATGGTTCATAAATTTCTGAGACTGTGAATGTTAATTGCCAGACATCAGTTAAACCTTCCACAGGTATCATGTCACCGTATTTAATCATTCCGTGATCATATACTCTAAACGCTTGACTAGCTGGTTTACTAGCTTTCATTGTAAGGGTATATGTTTGACCTACGACAAATGGTTCAATCATAGTTCCGAGATATATTTGATTGTTGCTAGTTTTAATAGGAAACACTTTTGCTGGATCAGCAATATTCTCTTCTAAAGCTACCTTACTCAAGCAATACGGAGCATCGAACAAATTTGGCTGATAGGGTGTATTTTTTGATGTAGCAGAGTCCACTTTTTCTAATTTAATATCGTAACCAATGCAATACTTGCCCACTGTATCTTCAGGGAAATACCACTGTAAATATGGTGCAAAGTTGCCATCCGTTAAATCAGCTGGTACGGTAAATGTTTTGCTAGTACGTACGAATTTATCATTACTATCAGCAGTAGGATACAATACTACTGGTCTAACACTATCGGGTTTAGGTGTAGTAGTGTACAC